>CAZLSF010000043.1:0-7929 GCA_964562245.1 uncultured archaeon
TTCAATTTTAATTAGTTTGCTCATTTAATCAACCTCATCAATACATATTTGTTTCAATTTTAATTAGTTTGCTCATTTAATCAACCTCATCAATACATATTTGTTTCTTTTTTATAGCTTTAGCCGTTTTTACCAATAATAGCAAAATAACTCCATTCAACATAAGGAATATAATCCAGGAAGCCATTTTAAAAAACAGCAATCCGGTTTCATGATACATCAAAAGAGTCCCTATTGCCAAAGCATCCATCGGGAATGAATAAGCCCACCAGGATAAATAAAATTTAAGTTTTGAAAACATCCTGAACTGCAATACAACCAGTATAAACATAAATACTCCGAAATAGTAAAACATATTTCCAAAAGGGTTTAAACCACCCAACAATTTTGTCAAAGATATAAATCCTATTATTGGAGGGGCAAATAATATAAATAATGTTGGGATAAACTTATCTGGAATTGGATGATGGAATATTATTCTATTCATAACTATTATTGTTAGAATTACCCACCAAAAAAATCCAATGCTGAAGAAAAACCAAGATAATTCAGGTGAAAAATGTTTAACTCCTGCAATAGGAATAATTATGCATCCAACCACAGGAATAAACCAAGATGGATTTATATGGTGTATCTCAAATTTATCATGTTTTATCCATGCAGATATGACAATCAATGTAAAAATAAACTGGGTCGCAACCCCCATCCACCAAAGATATTTTGATATGGTTATATCAATAGCAAGATAAATCAAACTGGAAATAAGAAATAATTTCGCAATAATTGGATAAAAATTCAGCTTAATCGGGTGATTGAATTCTTTTTTAATTTCATTAGGATATTTAATTAATTTGAGAGTATAAATTAACAAGATAACTCCAATAACTGCGATAGAAAAATAAAGCAAATAATTACTGAACACAAAAGGGAGTTTCAGGATTTGCTCCGCTTTTTGCCATGCAAGCGTAAATCCAATTAAACCCAAGCAGATCCCTAAAGAAGATATTGGAAAATTCTTTAATCTGCTAAATTTATATTCACCCCCATTCTTTATTTGTTTTTCTATCATTTTCTACACCTCACAAGCTAATCCGACATTCTTAGCTCTCGAACACCGGATATGCTTCACAAGCAGCTCCACAAAAAATCTTATCCACCTGTGAATCACTCAATCACTAGTGACTACTTCACCCACATACTATATAGATTTTAAAATATTTATATGATTGAGGTATTGTGAATTTAAGTGAAGTTAAGAATCACTACAATTCAAAAAAGACACTCAATTTTTTTGTCTTCTTCAGGTATTCCTTTCCTAAGTCTGCAAGGACAATATTTCCTTCCATACTCTTTTTCATTTAAAAGTAAACTCCGAACTAACCTTTCAACTATTTTTTTATCTGGATTTAATTTAAAACCATTTTTTTCCGCATATTGTTTATATTTCTCCGTAAGTTCTTTAATTTTTTTATCCATAATGCACTTTGATGTATTGATTTATCTTCACCATCTTCTGCCACCTCCTCCGCGACCGCCACCACGACCATCCCGGGGTCCTCTGCCAAGACCTTTTCCTCTGCCTGCTCCCATGCCTCTGCCCTGTCCCATTCCAGGATTATAATTGGGATTTGTATTTTCATCACCAATATTTTCTTCCTCATCAAGAATAATGGCTTTTTTGGGACAAATGTCTGCAGCATCTCTTATGCATTTTGCATTTTCATCCTTTATTCTTGCTTTTCCGCCAATCATCTCTATTCCTTCTGGACAGATATTGGCGCACATCCCGCAACCAACACACCTATCTTTATTTATACTTACCATTTTATTTTACCTCTTCAATTACCTCTTTTAGTATTTTCTCTATTTCAAATCCAACTAACTTTGTCATCTTTAATCAACCTCATCATTTAATCTGCTGAATTTATATTTATCTATATTTGTTATTTACTCTTCTGTCATTTTTTATACTTCACAATAATCTACAATTTTATCTGTAATTTTATTAAATGAACTTGTATTTTTACTGTTGGTTTTTGTAAATGGAATCCCTTCATCATTTGCTTTAGTTATTGCCTTGTCTAACTCTAAACTTCCAAGAAAAGTAATTCCTTCTTCATCTGAAAATGCTTCAACCCTTCCTTTCCCGAATAGATCCCCAGACATATTTTCTATTAAACCAATTATGGGTATTTCAAGTTTATTGGAAAAATCAATTGATCTTCCTGCATCCAATAAAGATATTTTCTGGGGCATAGAAACTATTACTGATCCTGTAATCGGCTTTAAAATTTGTGATGCACTCAAAACTTCATCTCCTGTTCCTGGCGGAGCATCAATAATTAAATAATCTAATGGGCCCCAGTCAACCTTTTCAACAAACTGTTGAATCACTTTATGTTTCATTGGACCTCTCCATATTGCTGCATCTTGTTTTTTTAATAAAAATGCCATAGAAATTACTTTAATACCTTCTCCTGTATTTATGGGAATCATTTTGTTATTTTTACTTTCCATTGCCATGTCTTCTAAGCCCAGCATTTTTGGCACATTTGGACCATGAATATCAACATCAAGCAACCCTACTTTAAAACCTTTTTTAGACAAAACAAATGCTAAATTTATTGCAACAGTCGTTTTACCAACTCCTCCCTTCCCACTCATCACCAATATTTTATATTTAACTTTATCCATGACTTATCATCCTTTTTTTATATAAGAGTATTTATTTCCTCTATTTTTTCTGCTTAAAAAATTAAATCTCTTTTTGATACAACCACTATATCAGCATCAGTTAACAAAAGACCATAACCTAATGGCTTCTCTGCTAAATATTTAAGACATTTACAGCCAACCCTTCTTAAATATATGAAGAATATCTCAAGCCCTATCAGTTATGCCCTTTCTGAGCAGGTATTGACGCAAATCCCGCAACCAATATATCCATTTTTATTTATACCCTCATTTTCGTATTAAAATTATTTTTGTTCATATTTTTCAATTAGTTCTTCTAAAGTTTTTACAACTAAGGAAGGGCAATCAAAATCCTTTATGGAATAAGCTTCTAAATTTTCTAATATGCTTCTTGGATTTATTCCTTTTGCTTCCTGAATTGTTTTTCCTCTTACCAATCCACATAATGCCAGAACTATAACAAACTAAACCCAGACACCCTTTATATTGGAACTTGCTTCTCCAATTAATCCCTTATCGATTTTCAAATAAAGACTCATTATTTCTCTACAATCTTCAACATATTCTTAATATTTAGTATTTTCAGCATATTTTTCGCCTAAATAATTCCTTTTCTAAAATATTCTAATGCTTTTTTGAATGAGTTTTTTTCTAAAATATAAATTTCTTATTCTGTTGACTCAATTTCACTTATCCTCTCTCTCCTTACATCATTTTTGTAAATATAATAAACAATGCTAATCCAACTCCAGCTAAAAAAGCCCAACTGGAATGTTCTTTTTCATGTCCTCTTGCTTCAGGTAAAAGATGAGATGCTGAAAGATAAATTAAAACCCCTACAACAAAACCCAAGGCTAATCCTAAAACCGAGCTGTTTAATCTACTTGCAAATGGGTATGCAATGAATGCGCCCATAGGTGTTGTAAGAGCAGCTATGAAAAATGCGTAAATTGCAGATTTTTTCCTGCTTAATCCTCCTTCAATTAAAAATGAAAAAGTAATTACTCCTTCTGCAAATTCATGGACAACCAACCCTATTCCAGCCATAAAACCCATTAAAATACTGACATTAAAAGTTATGGCATAAATAACACCGTCAACAAAAGAATGAATTCCTATTCCTTCCGCAGCTGTAATACCAAAAGCTAAACTTTTTTGTTTAGTCCTTTGTTTTATTATCTTATTGCTAAAAAACATAAATAAAAATCCAATTAAAGCTGCAAACCCTGCATAAAAATTCTTTTCTATAGCTATCGGAAAAGAAAATGTTAAAGGAACAGAGATTAAAACACCTGCTGCAAAACATATAAGATATGTTTTTGCTTTTTCAGCCCATATCTTCTTTTTATAAATAGCAAAAATCCCTATACTATTGATTATTGCAGCGGATATCGCAAAAATTGCAACCCATGTAAAAGTATTAAATTCTATCATATTCTTCTCTCCCAACCCAAGTTTTCTATTTCTATTGAACTATTAAACAACAATTCATCAAATATTTTTCTCATCTTAATATTTAGTTTATTATATTTACTTTCTTCTATACTTTCCTCTGCCTCTTTTACCTTGTCCCATATATTTGCCATCTGTACTAATGCCAAATCCTCTCCTCGGACATCTGACAAAACATCCTCTAAAACTCTAGTTATCATATGAATCATCTAAACTCATATTTTCCGATTTGTCTTCCTCATCCTTAATATTAATATCTTTAGTATAACAAGCACCTGCAGCATCTTTTAAACAACTTGCATTTTCATTTTTTACTCTTGCTTTTCTATCCATCATTTCTATTCCTTCTGGACAGATATTCATACAAATCCCGCACCCAATACATATATCTTCATTTATTTTTATTTTCATATTAATATGATTCCTCTTCTTTCTTCTCCAGACTTTTCATATTCTTCTACAATTTCATTGATATTTTCTTTAATAATTTCAAGAGATTTTTTAATTTCAGGTTCTCTGATTATAACAGGAACAAAAGTTTTTTTCATCCTAACTATATTTGGACCAATTATTTTTCCTACAATTACATCAACACCCTTCAATACAGATGAAACTGCTTTTGCTTTTCCAGGATCTCCATGAATTCTTGTTTCATCTTCCTTATACCTGACATTTTCTCTTTTTTCTTTAAAAATCAAATCTCCTTCCGAATATCTGTATATTAAATAATATTTTGACTCTCCTACATGATCATCTTGTTTTATTATTTTTTCATCATCAGCTCCAATAGCAACAACTAATTCTTCTTTAATATCTCTTACTGCTCCTTGAGGGCAGTTGCTCGTACAACTCCCGCAATTAATGCATTTATTTTTATCAATTACTGCAATTCCATTTTCAATAGAAACCGCTTTGACCGGGCAAATTTCCACACAAAGTCCGCAACCCACGCATCTATTTTTACTTATCCTAATCATATTGATTTTTCCTTTCTGATCTGCCAATCATAACATCTTCAGAAACCGTTGATTCTAACAATGCAATTTCAACCTCTTCTTTCGTTTCTCCTTTCATAATATATTTTCTTAAACTTATAGCAGTTTTTATTTCATAAACAAAAAACAATGGCAATGTCCCTGCTTTTTAATTTCATCTTTGTGGTATATGCAAGGACACTCAATTTTTTTGTCTTCTTCAGGTATTCCTTTCCTAAGTCTGCAAGGACAATATTTCCTTCCATACTCTTTTTCATTTAAAAGTAAACTCCGAACTAACCTTTCAACTATTTTTTTATCTGGATTTAATTTAAAACCATTTTTTTCCGCATATTGTTTATATTTCTCCGTAAGTTCTTTAATTTTTTTATCCATAATGCACTTTGATGTATTGATTTATCTTCACCATCTTCTGCCACCTCCTCCGCGACCGCCACCACGACCATCCCGGGGTCCTCTGCCAAGACCTTTTCCTCTGCCTGCTCCCATGCCTCTGCCCTGTCCCATTCCAGGATTATAATTGGGATTTGTATTTTCATCACCAATATTTTCTTCCTCATCAAGAATAATGGCTTTTTTGGGACAAATGTCTGCAGCATCTCTTATGCATTTTGCATTTTCATCCTTTATTCTTGCTTTTCCGCCAATCATCTCTATTCCTTCTGGACAGATATTGGCGCACATCCCGCAACCAACACACCTATCTTTATTTATACTTACCATTTTATTTTTCACCTTCTTTTTTCAAATAAGGACATTTATTTTCATTTACTTCACCATCTAAAACAGCCCTTATAAATTCATTACACGCTTTATAACCACACTTGCCGCAATTTAAATTTGGAATTCTCGCTTTTAATTCCTTTCCAAGATTGTACCTTTCTAAAGTCTTTTCAGAATCAATAATTTTGTTTCCATAACAATAACCACACACCGCAGTAGGCATTGAATGTCTCAATACCATTTTTTCTTTTATCTCAGGACTTTTCTTTATTGCGTCCGCAATATCAATAGCTCCTTCGCCAGTTAATCCATTCGCTTCAATTATCGAAGTATTTTTATTAACCTTTAAAACTTCTGCTCTGAATATTTCTCTCTCCGCCTGAGATATTAAATCCCCTTTTGTTACTGCAACCAAATCAGCGTCTCTTAATAAAGGACCATAACCTGATGGATTCCCTGCCAAAATATTTAAAACATTAACCGCAAGACTATCTTTGATATATGGAGAACACCTTAAACATAATCCTGCTGTTTCAATAATTATAATATCTTTATCTTTGTGCTTCTCTATAATTTTTGGAATTTCCAACGCCGCATAATGGTCCGGACAAATTTCTCCTGAAATCTTTACTTCAGTGCTTATATTAAACTTTTCTTTTATCCTTTTATCATCATCGCTGGATAAAACATCAAATTTTGCGTAATGAATCCTTAAACCTTTTAATTCTTCAACTATAAATTTGATTATGCTTGTTTTTCCGCTCCCAGGCGTCCCTCCAAAAATTATAATTTTCATTTTTATTTTCCCATTGGCGAGCAAATTAATTTTAATTCCTCAACCTGTTTTCCCTCTCTTACTTCTTCTCTCACATCTAAGATATAATTATTTATCCACGAAAGATAATTCGCGATTCCTTTTTCTTTAATTGAAGTATGAATTATCTTTTTTATTGCCCCATTTCTCATTGCAAATCTTTTGTCTGTATCTAAAGCGAGAATTGGGTCATGAGTCACCAAGAAAATAATTTTTTCTTTTTTAACCAACAAATCAAGAGCATTTTTGATTTTTATTCCCGCGTTCTCAATCTCATCAATTAAAATTATTGGGGATTCGCTGACATAAGCAAGGTCAGCAACCATTAAAGCCCTTGATTGACCGCCGGATAAAATAAGTAAATTTGTGCTTTTCTTTATCTTCTCACCAGTTATTGTATTTGCATCTTCTATTATCTTTTCGATTAAATTTTCAACTTGTTCCTTTGTCTGATGCTTTCCTCTTGTTTCTATGTGAGTTTTCAGGAAATTATACACTGAAGTATCAGTCATAAAATTCATGTGTTGCGTAAGATAACCAATTATTTTTTTCATTGGATCCAACTTAAGTTCTCTTTCAGGAATTTTATCATTTATTAATATTTTTCTTTTTGTCTTTGTCTCTCCATGAGCAAGTTTTTCAATATCATAGAGCAATTGGCTCTTGCCTGAACCGGTTGGACCGACAATTCCGATTTTCTGTCCCGCAAAAATATCCACTTTTTCAAAATTTCCTTTTTTTCCTTCTTTATCATATCCCCCAAAAATAGTAATCTTTTCAATCTGCATTCTAATCACCTAAATATTCTAATCACCTAAATTTTTGTCAAGCCATTGTTTAATTGATAACTCAGGCAAAGCACCTACGAATTCATCCACAACAACGCCACCTTTGAACATCTTTACACTTGGAATGCTCATAATATTATAACCTTGACTTACCTGCGGATTTTCATCAACATTTATTTTTGCTAAGACAAATTTGCCTTTATACTCCTCAGCAAATTTTTCCAGCACAGGACCTAACATTAAACAAGGAGCGCACCAAGGAGCCCAAAAATCAATAACTACAGGAACTTCTTTGGATTTTTCAATTACCTCTCTCTCAAAACTGCTGTCATTGACATCAATTTTAATTTCATTTACATCAACTCCAGAGTTCTTAACTAATTTTTCCATCCTGCTTTTCTTGATTTCTTCCAATTCATCCATCTTATTTACCTGTGAATTACCCAATCACTAGTGACTGTTT
>CAZLSF010000044.1:0-7672 GCA_964562245.1 uncultured archaeon
AATTTTTCCTTCATTTCTTTTTCTAATCTTAACTTTTCTTTTAGTCTTCTCCTTTCAATTTTTTTTCCAATTTTCCAATCAAACTTTCTTTTTAGTAATCTTGGTCTAAAAGATGAAAGTTTTATTATCCATTTTCTAAATCCAGTTTTTCTTTTAATTTCTTTTTCTGCTTCTAAAGTTGCAATTTTTTCTTGTATCTCTGAAAGTCTTTTTGCATAACTTTTTAATCTATTTAAATAAACTACGGCTTCTAATTTTCCTTTATCTAAATGTGCTTCCTGCATTTCTGACATTAGTTTGAGTAATTTGTTTCTCTCTTGTTTTAGCGCTTTTTCTGCACCCCCAAATTTAAATATGTTTATTTTCTTTGCTTGGTATGAAATTATATCTGAAATCACATTACTTAATCTTTTTTCATATTGTTGCGTTGTATACATGTATTCCTCCATTGAAAGTTTTTTAAGTTCAAAGCATTCTCTCTGGGCTTCTTTCCTTAATCCCATTAAAACACTCTCTTCTTTCTTTAAAGTCTTTAACTTTGAGTTTATTCTTGACAATTTTATTTCAAAGAATATCCCTATAAATAATACTATTAAAATCGCTGTTAATATTCCTAATTTATCCCAGTTTGTTTTTATGAAATAACCTATTGGAAATTCCCCTTTTGTTTCTGCCGCATAAGTTAGTTTTGCCTCTTGTATCCTTGACAAAGCGGTTGCATAATCCCCTCTTGCAAAAGCAGCCTTTGCCAAATTCAAAAGTCTCTTTGTTTTTTCTACTTTTATTTCTTTCTTTTCTGCATCCTGAATTAAAAGTTGAATTTCCAGTGTCTTGTTATAGGTCGCAAATGCTTTTTCTTTAGTTTCCAAAATTTTTTCAAGTATATCTTCTGTTTTCACATAGTTTTTATCCTTTATATATTCTTCTGCCTGTTTTATCTGTTTCTGTATATCTTTTAGGTAAAAGTTGGAATTATTAAATTCCCTTAAAATTTCATTGCTTTTGTTTAAATTCCGAATTGCTTCAAGTCTTGAAATCTCGTGGATGATTAAGGTTACTAATCTGTTTTCTTTTAAATCTGTGAGTTTCTTTCTTGTTACATTATTTTTTGTTGTTGTCTCATTTATTGTTGCAGTAATTGTGAAATTTAAATAATATGTTCCTCTGGTAAAATATTTTGGCGCTGCAATCTGAACTGTAAATTCATAACTTCCGTTTACAGGAATTCTATCAACATATCCCTGTGTCAGGGATAAATACTGAGATAAATACCCTGAAACATTAATATATACATCTTCCATAGGTCCATCAAAAATATTTTTTACTGTCAAACTGAAGTTTTGTTGCTCTTTCCTCACAACTTCGAAGGTTTCTTTGGTTTGCAGTAGTTTTTTCTTTTGCTCTATTGTTAATCCCGAGACTCCTCCTGTTCCATCGCCCCCACTTCCGCCGCCTCCACCAATATAAGTTGTTTCTTTTTCTACTTTTGGTTTCCCTTTTACTGGAATACAAATTTGTTTTAAATTCTGCTCTCCAGCACAATTTGAGCAGTTTGTCATCAGATTAATGCAATAACTTCCTGTCTTCACATTATCCTCAATAGAAATTGTAAAAGGATAGTTTTTATAATTATTTCCAGATTCGCAACTGAAGAGAGTTTCTTTCTTTTCTGATGGTGCTATTGTAAACCCGGATGGTGGATTTGCAAAGAAAACAGATAAATTAGCAGCACTCTCGTTTCCTATATTCTTTATTCCTATAATTAAATCCATAGAATCCCCGGCATTTACTGTTTCTATCGTTGAAGTTCCGGTAAATTCAAAATAAGGACCTGCCGCAATTATTTTAATCTGTGGTCCAAGATTTATTGTTGTTATATAATTGGAGTTATTTTCCGTGCAGTTTGAACAAGAGCAATCAACAGGAATTTCCATATCTATAGTGCCCAATTCCTTTCCTGTTGCGTTTATTTCTCTTGTCTTTGTAAGTGGTGGATTTTCTAAAAGAATTTGCGAGCCATTATAATAAAAAGTCATATCTCTTGAAGTAATTATATCTGTTGAATTTGGCAGAGCACAGGTATAATTAAAGTCTCCGTTGTTTTCAAAATTAACTGTTCCAAGAGTAAAGTTCTGATTAATTATTGCAGTATCCGGAACTCCTGTAATATCCACCGAGATTGTGTAATCTTTCCAGACCTGTAGTAATTTTGTTAAGTTCTGCTCACTGGAATTTATTTTATTTCTATAACTATCATTAGCCCAAACATAATAAGTCCAGTTTCCTTTTGTCCAGTTCTCTAATATTACTTCATAGGTTCCGCTTCTATTTGTTCCAGAACTCAAATTCATTTCTGTTTTATTCCAATCTGTTATATTTAGAGAATCATTCCTTTTATAATAAAGCAGAACTTTATCTATTCCCAAATTATCTGTTACTTTTGCTGAAATTGTGATATTTGTTTTAGGGTCTAAATCCTCTAAGCTTGTCGGAGAATGAGAAATTGAAGTTATATTCGGTCTCTCTGTGTCTCTCACCAACAAATTTATCTTTGTCCATTCATTATTCAAAAGCCAGTCAAAAACAGTCAGGTTTAAATCAATATGACCTGCAAGCAAATTTGTTAAATTAAATTCTGTTATGTTCTCTGTAAAGTTTAAATTTTTTCTCTCATTTTCTTTAACTTCATAGGTTATATTCAAAGTTGCGTTCTTTAATCCATCTATCCCAAAATCCTGAGAATTATCCCTAAACTCTAAAATACAGGTAATATTATCTCCCTGCGTAATATTTATTGTCCTGTTTGTTGCATTTTTCTCTATCCAGCTTGTTGTATTTGTTTCATTATAGTGAGTAATATTGCAACTTGCATTTACTAACTCTGGCGGAATTATGTCTATTATAAATTTCCTCGTCTCTGAATTTGTTGTATTTAATTTCGTTCCATTAAACAAATCTGTTGCAGAAACATTCCAGTAATAAATTCCATCTGTCAGGTTTATTTCATAACTCTCATTTATTGTGTTTGTTTCATTTACTAAATTTTTAGTTCTATTATAAATTGTTAAATTATAAGTTAAATTATCTAAATCCAAATCAGAACCATTCCAGATAAATTTAATTGTCTTGTTTGTTGAGTTTGTATTGTTTTCAGGAGAAATTAAAGAAATCTCTGGGACAATATTTGGAATTGTGGTTTCTTTTGTTGTATTTGTGCAATTGCTTCCTCCTGACAAATTCCCATCGCAAATTTCTATTGTTATGTTTATTTTTTGGTTTGGAACTATCCAAGAATCAGTTGAAATATTTCCAGAATATTTTGCTTCTAAGTTCGTTCCATAGTTAATATCCAGCACTCCAGTTTTATTGCCATGATTATTTTCATCAAAATAATAAATTGTGCAATTTTTGAAATCTGTTTCATTATCATAATCTGTTGCAATTGTTGAAACCAAAATTCTGTGCCATTTATATTTAGTAACTGTTATATTGCTTAAATCCAGAGGATAATTTAAAATAGTTACATTATCTGAACAATTTTCATCAGAAATTGCATTATATTCATCTTTAACTTGCAGGCACACACTCCAGTTCTCTCCTTTTTTAATATTTTGATGGTATAAAGTTCCTTCAACACTTGTTTTGTTTTTTATTCTATTGAGATACCAGTCAAAGGTTCCATTACTTATTTCATCATTTTCTGGATCATTCACATTCACTATTACATTTAAATCTGTTGTTGTATTTGGACTTGCTGGGATTATCCAAATTGCAGTAATATTTGGTTTCTGGTTTGGAATTATATGATATTTTGTTGTACTGGCAGCATTAGAGCCTTGACTATCTTCAAATATGAAATAAACACCAACCAAGGTTCCAACTTCAAAGTGAGAAGTATTTACTTCGACACTGCAATTAATTTCATTACTTGAAATATTTGTTATATTTCCTGTGAGAACAAAACTATTGGTGTTTGAAATATTTATTGTGCAATTCAAGGTATTCCATCCATCCAAATCTCTTCCAATTGACCATGTTCTAAAAGCGTGTTTTCCAGAAATATCAAAGAAGTCTGGTCCTGAAACAACTGTTGGAGCGGAATTTCCTCTTATATAACTTCCATAAGTTAAAAAACTTTCAAAACTATCAAAACTTTTAACTTTGTAATAATAGGTAATATTTTCCTGCAAGGATAAGTTTTCTACCTTCCATATTTCTCCGTCTTTTGTTCCATTTGTATTGTTTTTTAAATAAAAAATCTTGGTATAAATTAAACTTGAATTTGTAATGTTTACCAACCCAAAATGATAAGAAATATTTGTTGATTGACTAAGCCAATTCTGGGAAACATTTGTAAAGGTTGTGTTTGTTTTGTTTAATTCAAATTCCCCTAACTCATTGCCATTTACCTTAATCTGTGTTGTGTTATTTATAAAATATTTGACTTTTGTTCCTGTAATGTTTATTTCCTCTGTGCTTGAGTAACTGAAATTGTTGATCTGGTTTGAAGTTAAAGTTATGGAATTATTATAATAATATCCTTTTGATGCATTTATTTCTGCAATATAGACATTATTTATACTTAAATTTACAAAACCTATTCCATTAAAGGAAATATTCAATTCAATAGGGTTTAAAAGATTTCCAACATATATACTATGAGTTCCGTTTGTTGTGTTATTAATTTGCAACAAAGTATTATTTGCTTTCTCTTCTTTCAAACATTCATAAAATATTGTTAAATTGCCATTCCCTTCTGAACTGATATTTTGCAAATTTAAGATATGGTAACTTACATTATTATTCAGACTTAATTCTGTTGTATTAATTGCAGTTGAGATATTATAATAGTAAATTGTAAAGTTTGTCCATTCAATTGTATCATTCTCATTATCAGTTACATTTGCTGTTAAATTTATAATATTCACACCAGTTAAATTCTCCGGCTGTGTTTTTACCCAATTTATTGTTGGTTTTGAATTAAGTCTAAACCAGATATTAGATTCATTGAAGTCTGAACATTCCCAATCATCACAGGTCCTCAATTCAAAAGTATAATTTTTTCCATCTTCCAAAGAAATACCATAACCAATTTCCATTTTTCCTTCATTCCCAAACTCACTTGAATTTGCACTAATATTGTTATCAAGCTGATAACTTCCATTTTCATTTTTAACCCAAGCTTCAATTTTTATTACATCATTCTCAGAATCTGTCGGATTTGTCCAGTTTATTAGAGGATGATGAGTTACAATATGATTTGAATCATTGAAAGAGTCATTTATCAGCAAAGTTAAATCACCTGGTTTTAATGGAGGTTTATTTGGAATCTGCTGACTCACTTTTGAAGAGTTTATTTTAGACCAAAAATCTGCAACCTCTGCAATAATATCAATCCAGTCTTTCACTTTGAAACAACCACAAGTTCCACTAGTTACATTTGAATATTTACAAGTTGCATTTGTTCCAACAACCCCGGAAACAGTTCCATCTTTTGTACAATTACATTCTTCATTACTCAAATAAACTTTGCAGGTTAAAGAATCAGAATCTACATCACCTATTCCTGCAGAAACATTAAAAGCATGTTTATTTGAATAAATAAGTGTGGCTGGTATCTGAATTGTTGGCTCATGGTTTACAATTGTGTTGTTGTAGTGTGTGGTTGTACTTGTTGCTTCGGAAGAATCGATGAAACTTACATATACTTCAATTTCTTTTTCAATATCATTATTTAAATATGATGTTGAATTTGAAATTTGCCCGGTGCAGTTACAAAAGTTATTTCCACAACTTGGAGTTATTGAGAAAAAACACCATCCGAGACCTGGGTTAGTTGGGTTATAATAATGAATTTCGCAGGAAGAAATATCTGTTACTCCATCTGGATCAGTAGCATTTGCAAAAATATCAAAGCAATGTCCTTCAGAGCAATTTGTGATTGAAAAAGTAGAAATCTCTGGAGCATAATTTGGTAATGAATATTCCTCTGTATTTGAAAATATCTCTTTTGAATAAGAATCTGTAAATGAAACATTAAAATTTGCTGTAATCCCCAAATCTATATCAGACTCATTAATCAATAAACTGCACTTTGCAGGACTGCCCGTCTTGTCCAAATTTCCTGATTTGGTATTCCAATTACAATTAGAACAGTGGATATAACAATTTGTAAATTTATCCACACTTCCTGTATGAGTTGCATTTGCAGAAATATTTAATTTGTGTCCTGGCAGATCACCAAAACTTAAATTAGTAATTGAAATTGTGTTTGTGTGAATAATTCTCTCTTTGGTAGAATTCCATCCAAAAGTATCATTTACCCAAAAGTTGAATTTATGTGTTTGGTTTTCAACAGAAAGATTATTATATAATCTCCATTCCGTAGAATTATATTTCTGAAACTCTGAAATATAATGCATTTTAATCTCCTCCGCACTCAAAGCTCTGTTATAGATTCGGACTTCGTCAATTAGACCGTCAAAGGAATATCCTGGGTTTGACACGCCATCTATAATGCCGTTGGCAATGCCGACCATTTGATTATTCAACTCTGGCTGAAACGACCCTTCTGTTTCTTGCGCGTCAAGAACTCCGTTAATATAAACTTTAAATACTCCGCTGGTATAATCATAGCTTCCCACAAAATGGGTCCATATATTCATTGGCAAAATAGAAACACTACTCAAGGCATGATCCGTTCCATCAGTTTCTTCAAAAGCCACCCCACCATAACCATTATCATCTATGCCAATCGCGTAATTTATATTTTTACCGGAAGTATCTGGTCCCGGAGAACCTTTGCCAGCTATTCCAGAAGGTTTGTATTGATTTATTTTTACCCACGCTTCTATGGTGAAAGAGGTTAAATCCAGGTAATTATTATCCGTCACAGTAATATAATCATCCACTCCGTCAAAGCTTAAAGCAGAACCGAATTTTCCTGTTGTGTATTGAGCTCTGATTTGACTCTCTCCACCAAAACTTTGGTCCAAATTATAATTCTGCTCTGTTGTAATCCCTTCTGTTTCCGGAGTCCCTGCCTCTGGATTTCCATAGTAAATGTAGAAATTATCTTCACTGTTTCCTCCAGCATTTATCTGTACACAAGACTTAAACCAGATTTCTGTATTAGAAGAATTAAATCCTGTTGTATTTGTCCTGTTGACTTCACTTCCCGCACAAACAATTCTCAAATCATTTCCATCTGCTAATAATTTGCCCTCTGAAATCAAAGTTGCAGTATCTAAAGTAAAATTAATAACCTCTGAAATTGACAAATTTGTTGCATTATTGTTTGTGATTGTCAGTTTTTTCCTGTACTTCCAACTATCATTCCACCAATCAGTTGGCTTTATAATTGTTCCATTATTCCCGTATTTTGAAATATCTACTGCTTTTGTTGAATTTTCTCCAATCGCAGAATTGTTGTTGAAGTTCATTGCTAAAACTAAGGAATTATCATAGAAACTTGAATTTGTCCAGTTTGTCCCATTATACCAATTAAACTTGAAGGAATCTAAATGAGGTTCAGTAATTGTTAAATTTATTTCTGTGTAATTTTCTGTTCTGTAAGAATTGTTGCCCGGAGTTGGCGAGGTGAAATTCAGGACCGGCGAAGTTGTATCTATTTTTATTGTCTGGTTCTTTGTTGTTTCCAGATTTCCTGCTG
>CAZLSF010000045.1:0-7558 GCA_964562245.1 uncultured archaeon
TTAGGATTCAAATAGAATTTAAAAACGAGAAATATCTTCTCATAGGTTCACAAAAACCAAAAGAATTTTATCGAGGGATTAAGATGTGTGTGGAAGGGGTTGAATAAATTTCCGTTTTGTATGTTTAATCTTTTGTTAAATTCAATAAAACTCAAAACAAAATATTATAAATTTAGTTACCCGAATCTAATTTTTCAAAATTATCTTGTTTCCAATATCCTTAAACATTATCATAACCATCCCTTGTGTATTGTCAAATGTTGCCTCAACCGTATAATCCCCATAATTTCCTGAGAGAGCGACCGGATTAACAGAAGACATATTTCCATTAAGAACATAACACACAAAATCTTTTGTAAATCTTTCTCCAGTTTTTGACCAGCAGATTTCTATATAAGTCTTTATCTGCGATTCTGAAAAAGAAGCGCTTGTCACATATTCTGTATCGTGAGATTTTTCCTCGCTATTGATATTTAACATTTCTGCTATCTGATCAGAAAAACTAAAAATAAGCCCTATTACAACACCTGCCACAACCAATAACACAATCCAACCAACCACTGTATCCAAAGCTAAATCTGCTTTCATCCTTTTACCATAATGCAATCATTTGTATAGTCATAATATATTAATAATACTTTTTGAGTATTAATTACCCCTCCAGCCACAGACCAGACTATCTGGTCCTTTGCGCCGCACCCATAATCAGAATTCTCTATTGAACTGCAATGATCTTCTTTCATCAGAATACTACTTACATTTCCTTCATTAACATTATCCACAGTTTCAGTAAGCACTAATTCATAACAGGCATAATCCTTGTCCAAACGTAAATTTTCAACTTTATTCCAACAGGAAATTATATAAGACAATAAAATTCTGGATACTTTCTTATTATCGCTCTCATCTATCTTAAATGTTTCAAGAGGTTTCCCATGAACGCAAACATCAGGAATTGAAGGGTTCTCTGAAGAAGGCATCAGACCTGCTATCCTGATATAAGAACCACAATAAAGCATTGTAAGACTCTCCTGTAGAGTTCCTGTAATCAGACCAATAAATAACAATACACCTGTAAGAGCAACCACCAAAGCAACAACAACATTAATGCCAATTCCCTTACCCATAATATCTATTTTCTATAATTACTTTATCTGAAGTGCAACTCATTATTATATAAACGGGACCTGTTAAATTCACCATCTCTAAATCACCTGATTCAATCCTAAGAGGGTCGAGACGCTGCATCATCTCAGTTTTGGTTATTGTGCCTGTAAAGTTCGCAAAAATTTTAAAACAAAGAACTGTTTCATGAGTTCTTTTATTCTGTTCAGCGCAATCATAGATATAATTCTTTAAACCCAAAATAATATCCTCTTTATCGCCTTTAAGTTCAAACTCCTTTCCATCATTCACCGGAATAAAAGAAGTTACCAGAGTTATAAGCACCAATACAGCAAAAACACTTGCAACCAAAAATATTATTGTTTGCACGGAATATTCATCTCCTTTCATACTGAAGAAATCTGCAAAACAATTGGTTGGAAAATCATAACCATAATTATCATTATTACTGAAAAGAATGTCAAAGCAATTGTAAGATTTCTTGATATTGTATAATTCCTGCAAACTTCATCAAACCCTCGATCAATCCCTACAATAAAGATGCACATTATAACAACAACCTCTATAAGATATATTCCTATAGTCAACTCCATAACAGTTGGAGGCATTACCCCCTCAAGATGAATTATATCCAGACCCTGAAACATCGCACTCCCCGCCCCGCCGACGGAATATATTTTTTCCACTTTTGAAAGAGCAAAAGCAATACTCTGTAAAAGTTGAACAATTAAAACACCCGTAGCCGCAGAAATACCACCCATCAAAGGAGCAATAAATGTAGTTTGGGTTTTTAAATTGGTGACAACATCTTCAAGCAGATATTTTATCCTCGCCTCAATTTTTTCTGTTTTTTTCATACTGCGAATAATATTCTTTATTGCCCCGGCAACAATCAAAGGTCCTTTTGTCAGGGAATCAGCAATAATGCTCATTACATTTTTTATTGTCGATGAAGGATAATCTTTCATTAAACCATATCTCTCATCGAACAAAGAACTTCTGAAAGTCATTGAAAGACGGGAGATGCTATTAAATATTTTGCTGAAAAAGTCATAAACCGGTGTTTTCTTCCTATTCATCCTATCATATTTATTAAGAACTTTTGGCAATGCAATTTCTATTGGAACATTTTGAGCTAGAGGATTCTGCAATTCAAACAAACCGTCTATCATATTCGCCTCTGTCTTTCTTATATATTCCTCAAGTTGATAGCGGTCCTTGCTTGTAAAATAAGTATAAATAATTACTGCACTCCCAATACCCCATACAATAAACATAGCACTTAAAAGATCCCACAATATATGATCTGACCCATATCTTTCCAGACAATATTCTTTCCATTGATCATCAGCATTAGCCCCATCATAATAAGAATATATGAAATGATGGTCAAATATAATCTGACCAATATATAAAAGACCTGGAATGATGAGTATAGTTCCTATCAGGATCGCAGTTATTTTTATTGGCAGTTTTAAGTTATACTTTCTTATGTATATATACTTTGCTGGTTTTATCCCACCTGTTTTTGAAGAATGAGAAAATGCGCTTGGACGCCTCGAAACTAATCTATAGAGATACCACCACAACAAAAAAGGCAATATTATTGTATATCCAATTATTATATACAAAGGATTCACAGAATCTGTCAAAAAAATACTTATAATTGGGAACATTATCAAACCCATCAAAGGCAATATAATCCCAAAAGACATCAACATCATAGAAGGCATTTTCAAAGCAATTGCATATTCCTCCATTTTTGTGTAAGTGTTTCTTAATGTCCTGTCCAACGCTTCTTCCAACAATTCATGCTTTCTTTTCTCTGAAGAAGTCATTCCAACCATCTGCAGAGTAATGAGAGAAGTTACAAATTCTTCATTCCATATTGTCCACTTCCTTGTATGTGCTCCAATAGCCTCCTTAATACTAATATATTTACCCATATCCACATCCCAGATGATCTTTTTGTAATCTTCTCCTATCGGTCCATAACAATTCATTGCAGCAAACTCCACAGCCTTCTCAAAAACAGGATTTAATGAAAGATAAATTACCATATATAAAATTATATCAACCATCTCATTTCCTGCTTTTATTCGAATAATATCTGAGTAGAAATTTGGATAAGAATAAACATTATAACCAATAAAAACCGGGATGCCTAATAAAATCAGTATATTTGTAGGAAACTCCAAAAAAATAGCAAATGGAAACAAAAACAAAAACGAAACAAATATTGAAAAAATCAAAAGAGAAAAAACCTCATCAGAATTAGTTTTAAGACCGGACATGAAAATTGCGTCGTCCCATATCTTTCTCAAAAATTTTGGTGATTTCAATTTTACATATTTATTGGCAAACTTGCAAAGCGATTCATACCAATTCAACCTAAAAAATTCTATTTCAACTTTTTCAAATCTTTTATAATACTCGGATTTTGGCAATGAATTTTGGTCAACCATAATTAATTAGTTTTTACAAAGTATCTTGTTATTTATAAATAAGATTAATATTATGAAAAAGGGTCAAATGAGTTTGGAAATGGTAATAGGACTCGTAATTCTGCTGGTAGTTGCAGGCGTTATAATCAGTTTATTGTTGTACTATATAAATCCTGATAGAATGCCCAGTGCTGCGGGAGAATTAGAAATAAGGGAATTCATAGAAAAATGCGATAAATACTGCAAAGAAAGTTCAAGTCTCAGCTACTGCACTGATTATTTTGGAAAAGATATACCAGTTTCCAGAGTGGACTGGGATGGAGATGGAGAAGAAAATGAATTAATAAAACTCGGTAAAAAAGTGCAATGGGATGTATGCGAAGACAGAATATACTGCTTCCTTGTTGCGCCATGTGCAAGATTTGGCGACGTTCCAATGAAAGGATGCGCAAAACAATTATGCCAGGCAGGATACACAAAATATGAAAACTCCACTCTTGCCACGAATTATGTCACAGAAGAACTGGATCTAGTTCCAACAAAAGATGTGAGTTGTGAAATGGCTATAAATGAACTACCTCCGGAATCAAACTGGTTCACAAGATATTTTAATAAAACAATGTTAAAATGGAATGGCACATCTAACGTAGCTGTACCTCTTTGCGAGTACTATAAAGATTAATTTTTTACTTTTATTTAAATTTATATTATGAAAGGTATCTCTGAAGAATTTATATATCTTGTTGTAATTGTTCTTGCCATTTTCACATTACTTGCATTTCTAAACACACAAAGCTTACTGAAAGAGACTGAAACCAAAAAAACTGTTGGTCTTAGATTCCTAAGAGAAGAAGGAAACCTAGCAATATTTTCTCTGTTTAATAACAAAGTTGATTTCGTGGAGAAACCCTATATAGAAACTGTTATAGATGCTGTTCTATCAAAACACCAGAAAAATGACCCCACAGAAATATACAAAGCATTTTATGGTATTGGCGTGGGTACTTTGAATAATACAGAAATAATTCCTTCTTTATTTAAAAATTATCTGCCCGGTAAATGGAAACTTGAAGTAATTACTCCAAATAGAACTGTTGAATACGGGTTTCTTTCAGGAGAGCCTAGATATGTTTACAAACAATTAATACCTGTGCCTGAAGAAAGGCTTGGGTTGGTGATTTTGTATCTTGGATAAATTAGTGATTCTTATTATCAAATACATATAAATGAAACACCGGTCGGGGCAGAGCTCTGGGGTTATTTAGCATGATATTGGTAAATCAAATTTAAAGTATTTATTATACTATTTATAGATACCTAAAACATTTATATTTTTTCTCATTAAAATTTCCTCCCTAACTTTCTCTACATTCCTCATAGTTTCACCACTTAATAAGATTGCTTAATCCGTAATAGGTTTCAAACTGTTGGTTTAAGAATCTCAGCCCTTCTCAAGTTTAAGCTTCCATAAAGTCTATATTATACCATTTGATGAAATGCCTATCGTTCGCTACGCTCACTTCGCAGCACATTCATTACTTTGCTAAGGATGCATCATCTAAAAGATAAATGAGCTGTGGGGTATCCTTTTAATTAGAATTCATAAAACTTTAATTGAACAAGATTGCCATTATATATATCGTATAGGAAGCGCGACGGACGTCCATAATTCAAAAAGAATTATTAATCATTTATCGCAGCAAACTACGGGGTATTAAACTCATTAGGGAATAAATCGCGGACAGTGAATGTTTGCGTTCATATCTAATCCATGATTTCCTTCGTCCCTTTCTTGATGTCTTTTTTCGAAAATTTGCTCCAGAAGTTCTTTTATTCTTCAGTTTTACTATATAGATTTAAAAAAAAGAAAATTATTTCAAAAAAACACAATCTAAACACATTTATCAAATATATTTATCAAAATAATATAATTATGAACTCAGACAAAAAAAATAAGATATTGTTGGCAATTTCTATAATTACTGTCCTGATAAGCATTGGTTTAATTAAATTTTTAAACCTTAATCCTTATGCGGTTTTTTTAATAACTTCTATTTTGTTGGGATTGCTTCTAACCCAAGCATTATCGTTGCCTTAGTTGCAAGTGCAAATGAAATACCCATCGTTCGCTACGCTCACTTCGCAGCAAATTCATTACTTTGCTAATGATGCATCATCTAAAAGATAAATGAGCTGTGGGGTATCCATATATGAAATAAATTCCAGCGTCCCTTGAGAGTTCTCTATAACTTATTGATGAAAGATCTGAGGATATCCTGATGTACTTACATATACTTTATAGGTCTGTCCCGCCTCTAAATGGGTTTCATCACCTTCAAAATGCCATGCTGTTACCTTATAATATTTCATTCCTCCCGAGCCAGTAAGATAATTATAAACATCAGTTACTCGAATATTCCTTGTTGGTGTGAAATATCCGACAAAATTTCCTTTCCTTGAAGGGGTGGGCGAAGGAGATTCTCCTGTATCAAAGACAGGTCCGCTGTTTGATACTGTAAAGATTTTTGTTAATTTGTTGTTAGTAGTATCTGACTCTTCTGTTATACTACCCAGTAGCCAATACCTTTAGTGAAGGTCTTCAAAACATTACTATTTTCTCCGGAAATAAATCTCTTTCTCGCATTTAATTTTAATTGCAAGTACAATCAAATTGACTGTTACAACCACAATGACCATTATTGCTAACTGTACTTTGCTGACAGGTTAAAAAATTAGAGATATAAACACAACTAGCACCCGCACAAATACTTTTGCTGCCACTAACAGTAACATTACCTCCAGAATGCCCTAGATTCTTACAATAATTCTCACAAGGTATTTTACTCGCACTGGCATCTGTCCAATCACTACCTGATAAAATACATACTTTAATGGTCTTTAAAAGAATGAAATTTGCGGTTTTTTGTATTGTTGTTGGATTACAATTTCCTGTACCTAAACTAAAGCCAATACCAAAAGGATTCTGTGAATCATAACCTGACTTAGAAGCTTTCACAACATAATATCCAGTTGATAGACCTACCATTTTATAATTTCCATTTGCATCAGTAATAACTGTTGCACAAGTACTACAGGTCGCTCCAGGACATGTTGAAGTTGTAACACTTGCACCAGAGATAGGATTTCCATCTTTATCGGTTACTTTTCCTGAAATAGTCCCGTTAATTAGGAGGAGAGAATTTAAACATTCCACTTATATTACTTCCCGCTATCCAAGTACCATTACCAGGGTGACCATTTTTCCAAAGAGCTATGTTAGTTGCACTCATTATTTTACCTTTACATTGCACAGGTATTGCAGGTATAATCCATATTTTCCCTTTTGTGCCTTTATTTAATGGATACATACCTGACATATCACCGCCAGTATATTGTATATCGCACTCACCATCTGTGCTGACTGCATCTACCTGAATATACATGTCATTAGCATAAGGACAATCCCCTTCATAAGATACTTCAAACTCAATGCCTTCGCCTTCTTCACATACTGATGAATCTCCGGGATTACACCAAGGAATTATTTTTGCTGAAGTGATTGTACATTGCACCTAACAAACCGCAAAAGTATTTACATCCCCTGTAAGATATTTTAATATAATTAAAGAATCTAAACTATTTATAGCTCCATCAATATTTACATCAGCTCTTGTTTTTTGATCCTTCGTAAAAGTTCTTGAACCCACAATATACTCATTAATCCAATTTACATCCATTTGAGTAATAAAGCTGTCATTATTTACATCACCATATGACTGACAAGGGGGGTTTTTACTTTCAAATGCAGGACAACAACACCAATTACAATCGCAATTGTAACATTCGCTATGGGAACCATTCCATTTCCTTGACCCCTTAGACTTTATAGAGCACTTATAGTTTTGAAGAGGGTAACCGCATTCATTAATAGACAAAGGCTCTGTGTTTCCGCAGCCATGAGTATTTGTAAGCCAGTCGCATCCTGCTGC
>CAZLSF010000046.1:0-7552 GCA_964562245.1 uncultured archaeon
GGGTTGATAGATGTAAAATTCCTGACAGTTTCTCTTAAACCAGAAGGATATGAAATTCTTTCACCTTCAGAAGTTTATATAGGCAATCTTGATTCTGATGATTATGATACTACAGATTTTAAAATTCATGTGCCAGAAGATAGAAAAGAATTGCCTTTGAAAATAGAATTGAATTATAAAGATGCCAATAACAAAGAATATTCAGAGAATTATGTAGTTAATTTAAAACTTTACACACAGGAAGAATTAAAAAAGTATAGTTTAGTTCCGGATACAACAGGCACCACAAACACAATCATATTTATAATCTTACTTTTCGTTGGTTACTGGGTGTACAAAAAATTAAAGAGGAGTTCTTATTTCTCATCCAAGAAAACCAAGTGATTTTAGGATGATAGGGGATTTTTTAAGATTTGCTATTAATAATTTATTTCATAGAAAAATGAGAAGTTTGTTAACAATAATAGGAATTTTTATAGGTATTGCCGCGGTTGTATCTTTGATTTCTGTTGGACAGGGTATGAAGGATGAAATAAACAGGCAATTTGAAGAGATAGGTTCTGATAAAATAACAGTTATACATGGGGGTGCAGGTGGTTTAGGAATGATGAATATGATGACTGCGGCAGTTCCTCTGACAGATGCTGATTTAAAAGTTATAAAGCGGCAGAGCGGTGTTGATATGGCAGGAGGCATGGTTTACAAAACAACTGCTGTAAAATATAAAGACGAAATAAAATATACAATGGTTGTGGGGATGCCAACTGATGAATCTCAGGAAATTTTTAGCAATATGGATAATTACAAGATAATAAAAGGTCATAATCTGGAAGATGGGAAAGATAAAGAAATTGTAATAGGATATGATATTGCTTATACAGATTATTTTAATAAAAGACCGGGAATAAGAGATAAGATTTATATAAATGATAAACCTTATACTGTTTGCGGTATAGTTGATAAAATAGGGAGTAAACAGGATGATTCGCAGATGTATATAACTCTCGAGGAAGCAGATGAATTATTTAATATGGAGGGAGAATATGGGATGATAATAGTAAAGATTAAACCAAATGTCAATCCTTCTGATTTGGCGGAAGTATTGAGGCATAAAATAAGACGCGCAAGAGGAGAGAAAGAAGGTGAGGAGAGTTTTCAGGTGCAGACCACAGAGCAGTTGATGAATATGGTGGGTGATGTTCTCGGAGTGATTAATGCAGTGTTGATAGCAATAGCTTCAATTTCTCTGATGGTTGGGGGTATAGGGATAATGAATACAATGTATACTTCTGTTTTGGAAAGAACAAGGGAGATTGGGATAATGAAAGCAATTGGAGCAAAAAATTCTCATGTCATGTTATTGTTTTTGTTTGAGTCCGGTATGCTCGGAATGGTTGGAGGTCTTCTTGGAGTTGGAGTTGGAGTGAGTCTGGCAAAGTTGGCCGAGTATCTTGCCATTCAATCAGGGTTTGCTATGTTAAAGGCTTCGTTTTCCGTAGAATTAATTTTTGGTTCCCTCGCATTTTCTTTTTTGGTTGGCACTTTATCGGGAATTCTCCCTGCAATGAAAGCTGCAAAATTAAATCCTGTTGATGCTTTGAGATATGAATAAATCTTTCTGTTGCAGTTTAGATAATATACTTTAGGTGGTTTTTAATTACAATTGGAAGGGAACAATATTGTTATTTTCAACTATTTATTAAATTAATCCAGATTATATTTTAAATAATTCCTTTATTCTTTAAATAAATAGAATAATCCTCAATAATCAAATTATCTTTATCTTCTTCCCCAACCCAACTTTTGACGCTCCTCTCAATATTTTTTCTTTTGTTCTCAATCTCTGGAGTGGTGAGAAAGGATATCGCGTCGCTTCCCGCTCCAGAACCATAGGAGACCACCAGTATTCTTTGGTAAGGCGCGGCAATATCAAGAACACGCGCAAGACCGAGTAAGGAATTTGCGGAGTAGGTGTTCCCGATAAATTCAAAATTAATTCCAGGCTCAATTTGTTCTGTGGTGAACCCCAATCTTTTTCCAACAATTCGAGGATATTTTCCATTTGGTTGATGGAAAACAACATAATCAAAATCTTTTGGTTCGAGGTTTAATTTTTTCATCAGATTTTTTGCTGTTGTTTCAACATGTTTATAATAAGCAGGATCTCCTGAGAATCTTCCCGCATGTTTTGGGAATTTGTCTCCATCATTTCTCCAGAAATCTGTTGTGTCTGTTGTGAAACTTGTATATCCTTCAATTAAGGCAATTGGTTTTTTATCTCCAATCACAAAACCTGCGCTTCCATCCCCGGCAGTTATCTCAAGTTCATCATTCGGAGCTCCTTGAGCGGAATCTGCTCCAATTGCAAGTCCAGAACCTCCATTTACTTTTACAAAATTGAAGGTGTTTATCATCGCCTGAGTTCCTGCTTTGCACGCAAATTCCACATCTGATGCGAAACAGTTTTCTGTTTTTAGGAGACCTGCTACAATGCTTGCTGTGGGTTTTACTGCATATATTTTGCTTTCACTACCGACTTCTATAAATTTAATTTCACTCCCTTCTACACTAGAATGTTTTAATGCACCTAAACTACAGTTCAAAGCATAGCTTCCCTGATCATCAAATTTTCCAGGGAAACTTTTAATTCCTTTTAATTCACGACCCCAAACATTATTTAGTGTAGATAAATCTAATCTGTATTTTGGAACATAAACCCCATAACCGGAAATTCCAATAGTCTCATCAGGGAGTTCTCTTTTTGTTTCTGATTTTTTGATTTGCGGTTTGCTAAATTCTTTTTTTAATTCCCAAAGTCCCCCGTAGATATGCAAACCTTGCTGTGTTTTTCCAAGTTTTCCAGATCTTGAGATGACTTTGTCACCGATTTTAACTTTATTATCAATTAAACCGAAAACAAGACCTTCATTAATTTTTATCAACGCGGTGTAATAAGGAACTTTTCGATTGTAATTAAATAAAGTTGATGCCACAGAGATTTTTGTTTTTGAATAAACTTCTCCTTCCTGACCAATATTTTCAAAATTATTTAATCTCAAAGCTTTTGGAGCTACAATCATATTAACGCCTGAGAACCGAGAAAGTGGCTGTGCCTCCGGTTCCTCCAATATTTAATGCAGCTCCGATTTTGGGATTTATATTTCTTTTTCCGCATTTTCCGAGCAGTTGATTTGTAACTTCTATAATCTGGGCAACGCCTGTTGCCCCAACAGGATGACCTTTTGCTTTAAGACCACCGCTGGTATTTGCAAATAATTTTCTCCCGTTAAATTCATAAGGAATAGGGGATTCTCTTTTGTTAATATCATCATAGGGTTTTAAACTCTCAACTAATTTATAACCCTCTCCTCTCTTTGCAAACCCTGCGGCTTCAAGACATAAAATTTCATTGACAGTAAAACAATCATGGAGTTCAATTAAGTCAATATCTTTTGCTGTTAGGTTTAATCTTTTGTAAACTATTTCAGAAGCTCTCTTTGCGGAGTCCATAACAAGAAGGTCTTTCCGTTTTGCTAGTGAAATTGAACTTGTTACAACTTCAATATCTTCAAGTTTAACATAATCAACCCCCAGTTCTTTTGCATATTTTTCTGTTGTTGCTATGATAGACGCTGAACCGTCTGAAATAGGAGAACAATCCAATAATTTTAATGGGCTCGAAATATTACCGGTAAAATTTTTCAAGGTTATTTCTTTTTGGAACATTGCTTTTTCATTAAGCATGGCGTTTTTATGATTTTTAATTCCAATTGCATGAAGGTCTTCTTCTTTTGCTCCGGTTTCATGCAGGTATCTTGTTGCGAGTAGAGCGTATAAACTTGGGAAGGTTGCCCCACTTATAACTTCGGTGTCAAAATGAGATGCTCCAGATAAAATATTTGTTGTTTCTCCACCCATCCGGTCAGTCATTTTTTCAAACCCAAGGATATGAATTATTTTATTTTCTCCTTTGGATTCGCTTAAACCAATTTCATTTGCTGCAAGTTTCAGAGCGATTGAACTTGAAGCGCATGCAGCTTCTGTTCTTATAACTTTATTGATTCCGAGAATTTCAGTTATTCTTGAGGCTGTGTGGTCCTGTCCTTCAAATCTTGATAAATTCATATTTCCTACATAGCAAGAATTTATATCTTTTGTTTCAATATTGGCGTTTTTTATTGATTCTGAGAAACTTTCCTGAACAAGGTCTTCCCAGTTTTTATCCCATAATTCGCCAAATTTTGTAATTCCTGTGCCAATTATTGCAATTGCCATTATTAAATTAACAAATAAGTTAAAAAAGATTATTTGAAATTATTTCTTCTCTTTTTTATCTTCTGTTTTTTTCTCGGTTTTCTTTGCAGGTTTTTTCAATAATTTGATTAATCCAAGACCTTCATGTTTCATTGTAAGGTTTATTCTTGTTCTTTCATCGGAGATTGCGGAGTTTGCTACCATAGCTCTTACAGGTTCGCCATCTTTTATAATAATTTTTGAATCTTTGCTTGCAAGAATATCCTGTTCTGGATTATAGATTAATTTTTCTTGAGTAATCTGGGATATATGAACCAAGGCATCCACAGGACCTATTCTGATAAATGGTCCGAATTCAGCAACTTCAGTAACATATCCGTCAACCACTTCATTGAGAACTGGCTGGAAAAATAATGCGGAATATTCAACATCAAAATAAATATAAGGTTTTTCAGGCAGGATTACGCCGGTTTCACCAAGTTTTTTTATTTCTGTAACACCAAGGAACACACCATTTTCTTCTTTTAAATGAGATTCTTCCAATTTTTCTTTAATACTCTCTGTAGTATCTCCTCTTAGGTTTTGGGCTTCTATACCAACTTTTTCCTGAATATCCAATATATAGAACATATTATTTTACCATTAATTTATCTGTTTCCTTTGTTTTCTGTAAATTCATAATATAAAATGTAAAATAATAAATAGAAACCATTAAAATAAAACAATGCAAATAAACATTATGAATCAAAAAGAATTGGCAATTCTAAGAAAAATAAAACCTAGTAAGTCTGAAAAAGAGACTGTTGAAGAATTTGTTAATAAATTGCTTGAAGTTGCAAAGGTAATTGCAAAACCTTTTTATGCTTATCCCCAAATTGTAGGTTCAATATCAAAAGATACCTGGTTGAGAAACGACCACGATGTTGATTTATTCATTGTTTTTAGGAAGAAGATTTCGAGAGAGAGATTAGAGGAACAGGGTTTATTAATTGGGACTTCAATTTGTGAAGAACTAAAAGGAATCTATAGCATAAAATATGCAGAACATCCTTACGTCAGAATAAAGGTTAAAAATTTTGATATTGACATAGTTCCCTGCTATGAGATTAGGAGAGGTGATAAAATAATTTCTGCTGTTGACAGGTCGCCGCATCACACGCAATATATAAAAGAGAAATTGACCGGATACGAAGTGAACCATGCAAGATTATTTAAATATTTCTGTAAGCAGATTGGGGTGTATGGAGCCGATGCAAAACATAATGGGTTGAGCGGATATCTTTGCGAACTTTTGATTATAAATTACGGGACTTTTGCAAATACAATGAAAGGAATTTCAAAACTAAATTTTGCGGAATTAATAGATTTGGAAAATCAAGTAACAGAAAAAGAGGCAAAAAAGAGATTTGCTGATGCTTTGATTGTGATAGATCCTGTGGATAAGAATAGAAATGTTGGTTCTCCACTCTCTCCTCAAAATTTCCTTAGATTAAAATTTGAAGCAAAAAAGTATCTGAAAACAGGAAAATTTCCGCAGTTTAAAAAACCCGTAAGAAACTCACTTATAAAAAAATTAAAAACTAAGAGGGGAACAAACTTCATTGGAATTAAATTTACTCCCCCCGAACTCATTCCGGAAAATTTATATCCACAGATAAGAAAATTAAGCAAACGACTTTCAAATTATCTAAAGGAATATGATTTTTCAGTGCTTAGGCGTCTGGAATGGACAGACGAGACAAATATTGCATATATTGTTTTCGAAGTTGAAAATAAACTATTGTCAAAATTCAAAAAACAAGAGGGTCCTTCAATATTTTCAAAAGAAGTTGATAATTTTTTAAGAAAATATATAGACCAGGAATACAAACCTTATATAGAAGATAACAAGTTTTTTATTTGTTCAAAAAGAAACTTCCTGAATATTGAAACAGCGCTAAAACATTTCCTTAAGGAAAACAAAAAGGAAATTCCGGAGAGAATCGCAGAGAAGAAATTAAGAATAATGAAAGAAGAAGAAATTATTGAAGAAGTGGATAAAAACAGGGAATTCAATTCTTACCTTGTCAGGAAATATTTTGAGGTTTAAAAGGAGTTAATTAATCTAAATAACCTGAAAGGAGAGAAATGCATATGGATTGATGCAGTGAATGGATATATAAATAGGCCTTGAGTCTTATTCCTCAGCATATCCCAGTTAGATAAGTTTCTGTGGCAGATATTATTAATAGGATATTGAAGGGATAATATTTTATTATTTTATATATAATATAATGTTTAAGGTAACCATAGATAAGGAGAAATGCATTGGATGTGGAGCATGTGTTGCTGTATGTGATAATATGGAGGTTGGAGATGATGGAAAAGCACACCCTAAAAAACCAGAAGTGAAAGAGCAAGGTTGTAACAAGGATGCAGCAGATACTTGTCCAGTTCAGGCAATTGAAGTAAGAGAGATTTAAAACAACCATTTTAAAGGTGGTATAAAATATCAGTCTTCGGACAGCATTTAGAATTTAAATCAATTTAAATTTTCCACTACCCCCTTTACTTTTTATTTTTGAGATAACTTTTTCACATTCTTTAACAAGATATTTTTCACCTTTTTTTGGATTTGTTGTTTTTAATTTAAGGAAAAATTTTGTATTGCCTTTATAACCAATTTCAATATTATTTAGTTCAGACAGACTATTTTTAATCAAATCAACTCCGTCGCCTTTATCTGAATGCAATTCAATTTCTCCTTTAATTTCATAGACTTTTTCTCCGGTTTTAAATCTTTCACCCAATTCAGAAAACTCTTCGCTAAAGGTTATTTCTTCACCTTTTCTGATAAGTGCAAGCGCTTCAAAAACGCTACCATACTTTTGTTTTAAAAGAGCAATTTCATTTTCAATTTTTTTCGGAGAAATTTTATATTCATTAGATATTCTTTTAAAAAGTCTGATTGCTTTAGTCTCTTTTCCGTAGTCTTTTAATCTCCTTTCTTTTTCATTGCGCGAGATTCCTTTAAGCGATATTTCAACCAAATGGTCTACATGAATAACTTTCCCTACAATCAATTGGTTTTTTTTAATATTCTTTTTTAAATCTCTTATCCACAATCCCGGGATATTTGACACATTCAGGAAACCTTTTAGATTATATTCTACAAGTTTTAATTCCACAGAACTTGAATGAATTTCCTCAACTGACGCGACAACAAGTTCTCCCCGCTTTATTTTACTCATAATTAAGTTAAAAATTGATAAATTAGAGGACTTCTTTTAAATCTCTGATTTTAATCAAGTATTTTATT
>CAZLSF010000047.1:0-7545 GCA_964562245.1 uncultured archaeon
TTAACAAAAAAGGAGATGTTTTTGATGAGAATGGGGCTTATATTTGTGAAAATTGTTTAAAATAAATAATCAATTGATAAATTTTTGTAAAAAAACTATAATCCCAAACCTAACAAAAATAAAAAATTAACAAAATAAAAATCACTCAAAACAAAAACTAATATTTTAATTTGGCTGCCTGATTCTGCTCTTTTTGGATTGCTCCTATCTCTTTAATTCTTGTGTTGACTTCGTCTTCTATTTCCAATGCCTTTGCAATATCAGCGCATCTGTTTCTTACCGTAACTTCTGTCACGCCAATTGCTTCTGCAACGCCTCTTTGTGAAATTGTGTTGTTGTTCATTATTGCTGCTATGTACAAAGTTGCCGCTGCCAATCCAATAGGTCCTTTTCCTGAAAATCCTCTGTTCGCTCTTAATGCTCTCAAATATTTATTTGCTCTGGTCTGCACTTTGTCATCCATTTTTAACAAAGTTGCGCACCTTGGAACATAAGCTATTGCTGTTGAAGGAATTACTCTTATGTTTAGTTTTGATGCTATGTATCTGTAGTTTCTCCCAAATTCTCTTTTGTCAACTCCTGCAATATTGCAGATTTCTGACATTAATCTTGGAGAACCATACTCTCTGGACAAAGCATAAATTAATGTGCCAAGTACGGTCTCAACACGCCTTCCTTTTACAAGTCCTTTCTCAACAGCTTTCTGATACATTATATCTACTTTTTCTTTTAGTTCCTCAGGCAAACCTAACTCAGAAGACATTCTGTCCAATTCAGATAAAGCAAACTCACCATTTTTGTCTTTTTCATCTTTACCCATATCTTTTTCCACCTTTAACATATTACACCACTTTTCAGTTAGAAAAGCATTTAATTATATGATTTTAAAATATATAAAGACTTCGGTCTTCGAATATATATTTTACACTATAAAGTAATTATAGATTCCGTCATATTCATGCTGCTTTCCATAATTAATATATTCTTTGAATTATATGTTGGTGGCATTAAAATATTCTACTTTTTGAGGTGAAAACCCAAATTCCTGGGTTAAGGCCCTCTTTGAGCTAAAAACCCTTTTCTTAAATTTCAATCTCAACAATTTTCCTCTTACTCTTAAATCCTTTAACAATTCTTACTTTTTTACCGAAATATTTTGAAAGTATCTTTTCAATCCTGATATTTGCCTTATTATTCTCGGGTTTTTCCTTGATTTTGACTCTCATTGGCTTCTCATCCAGAATTTGCTCTTTTTTTGAATTCAGAACAACAATAATGTCTTTCTTCATAAAAATTTATGGTAAATCTATATTTTAAGTTTTTTAGATAATTAAGAATGGAGGTCGTAAATGCGCAGGATAGCATCCTTGGAAGATTGGCAACAGAAGTTGCAAAAAAATCCCTAAAAGGAGAAGAATTTATAATTTTAAATGCTGAAAAAATAGTTATTTCCGGGAACAAAGACGTAATTTTCAAGAGATATCTTGAAAGAAGGCAAAGAGGATGCCCTATCCACGGACCTTTCTTCCCTTCGCGGTCTGATATGATTGTTAAAAGAGCGATCAGAAATATGCTGCCTTACAAAAAACCTTATGGAAAACAGGCTCTCAAAAGAATCAAAGTATTCACCGGAGTACCTGAAGAATACAAAGACAAAAAAATGGTGAAAATTGGGAAACAGGCAGACAAATTAAACTGCAACTTTATTTTTATTTATGAATTGAGTGAATATCTTAGCGGTGTAAAATGAGTGGAGAAAAAACAAGTGTGGTTGAAAAAGAAATTGAAAAACAAATTGACAAAATAAATGAAAGTGAAAAGGAAATTAAAGAAGTAGTGGATAAACTTAGTAAAGGTAGAGTAGTCAGTGAAAAAATAGAGAGGAGAGCCCTTGTTGTTGACACAGATAAAAAACCAGTCAAGTCCAGAACGGTCAAAAAAAAGAAATTAGTAAACAGCATTTATGTTGGAAAAAGAAAAAGAGCAATCGCAAGAGTAAGTTTAACTCAAGGTGATAAAAAAATAACAATTAACAACAAATCCATTGAAGAATTTCCAAAAGTTGCGCAGTTAAAAATTTCCGAACCTCTTTTCATTGCGGAAGAAGACAATTATAATATAAAAGTGAACGTCAAAGGTGGCGGTGTAATGGGGCAGGCAGAAGCAATTGCGCAGGGAATTGCAAAAGCTCTGGTAAAATTAAAAGGTGAATCTTTGAAAAAGAAACTCATCGCATATGATAGGAATCTTTTAATTCAGGATATCAGAAGAACAGAACCTCACAAACCTTCAAGAAGCAAGAAAGGTCCAAGAAGGCATAAACAGAGAAGCAAGAGATAATATAATTATCATTATGACTGAAGCAGAATACTATTTAAAATTATTCCGACAAGAAGAAGCATTGTACGGCATAAAACTTATGAATAATTACCTGAATTTATTAGAATCTCAAATATATAGGAGAAGTTATTTAAACAGTTTGTTTAAATAAAGATAACAATTTCAGTTAATTATGATTTATATTGGCACTGCGGGAATACCTTCAATCACAGAAGGAGATACAATACAAGGGATCAAAGATGTTAAAAAAATAGGTCTTAATGCTATGGAACTTGAATTTGTGAGAAATGTTTACCTAAAAAAAGATAATGCGATTGAAGTTGGGAAAATCGCTAAAGAACTGAAAATTAAATTATCAATTCATGCTTCTTATTTTATAAACCTCTGCAACCCCGAGAAAGTTGAGGATAGCAAGAAAAGAATAATTGATTCCTGTGAAATCGGTCATTATGTGGGAGCAAAATATATTGTGTTTCATCCAGGATATTATGGAAAACTATCAAAGGAACAGGCTTATGAACTTGTGAAAAAAGGATGTGAAGAACTAAAGAAAGAAATAGACAAAAACAGATGGGATGTTTTTTTAGGTCTGGAAACAACAGGGAAAAAATCGCAGTTTGGAACACTTGATGAAATCCTAAAAATTTGCGATGAAGTAAAAGGGTGCAGACCTATAATTGACTTTGCGCATATTTTCGCGAGACAGGGCGGGAAAATTGATTATTCTGATGTTCTTGATAAAATGAAAAAATTCAAAGAAATCCACACTCATTTTTCAGGAATTGAATTCACTGACAAAGGAGAAAAAAGACATCTGCCAATTTCCACCAACCAGCCGGATTTTAAAAAACTTGGAAAAGAATTGCTTAACAGAGGTTTTGGGGGAAAAGAAAGAGATATAATTATTACCTGCGAAAGTCCTTTAATTGAACAAGATGGATTGAAGATGAAGAAAATTATTGAAAAACTGGAAAAATAATCAGACAGGTTCAGATTTAAAAGGAGTTTTGTCCATATCTTTAAATTTATAAAAATACTTTCCTTTCATATACCAGAACATTTGTTTCCGCAGTCTCTTCTACAAAATCAACAGACAAGCAATCAAGCTTATGCAGATTATAAAATTTAATAGAAATCCTAAATAACTTGTCAATATAGATAATCTCTTATTTGACAACTTTATATATTATGAAGAAACTTGACAATTTGATCTCAGAATACAAAAGAGGAGAATGCAAATTGATAACCTTGTTTGAAGAAATAGTTAAATCAAAGGGATTTCTCTCTTTTGAAAACCTGAATTATTTAAGCAAAAATCTGGATATTCCTCTTGCAAAATTATATACAACTGCAAGTTTTTACTCTTTTATTCCAACAGCAAAAAAAGGAAAATATATTATACGCGTCTGCAATAATCTATCATGCAATCTTAATGGTTCGGAAAATATAATTGAAGTATTAAAAAAAGAACTAAAAATAAACCTTGGGGAAACAACTGAAGATGGAAAATTCAGTCTTGAACTTACTTCATGCATTGGGCAATGTGATTCCGCCCCTGCAATGATGATTAATAATAAAATATATACAAAACTTGACAAAACCAAAATCCGCAGAATACTGCGCGAATTAAAATAATATGCAAATATTAAGAAAGTCGAACTGGGAAGGATTCAAAAAAATAACAAAAATGAAGAGAAAAGAAATTATAAACAAGGTAAAAGAATCAGGATTAAAAGGAAGAAGCGGTTCCAATTTCCTTACAGGTCTCAAATGGGAATTAATTGGAAAAGGAACAAGATATTTAATCTGCAATGCTGATGAGGGAGAGCCGGGAACATTTAAAGACAAATTCATACTTGAAAACAATCCTCAATTAATGATTGAAGGTATTGCAATAGCCTCTTATGCAATGGATATTCATTCAGCATTTATTTACCTGAGGGGAGAGTATTCTTACCTTAAACCAAAACTTGAAAAGATTATAAAACAATCAGAAATTTACCTGAAGAAAATAAAACTAACTATAGAAATTGTTCCGGGGGCTGGTTCATATCTTTGCGGAGAAGAAACCGCAATTCTTGAATCTATTGAAGGAAACAGGCCTATTGTGAGACGAAAGCCGCCTTATCCTTCTGAAAGTGGTCTAAACACCAATCCCACCTGTATAAATAATGTTGAGACTCTTGCAAATATTCCTCTTATTTTCCTGGGGGAGTGGGATAATAATTTACAGTTGTTCTCTTTATCAGGAGATTTAAAAAAACCGGGAATTTATGAGATTGAACTTGGCACAAAACTTGAACATATTATTTCCTGCGGTAAACCAAAAAAAGAATTAAAGGCTGTTTATTTTGGGGGTTCCGGCGGGTGCCTGCCTTATGAAAAATTCAAAAATTTGCGTGTTGATGAAAAGACTATTTCTGGAAAAGGCGCTGTACTTGGTGCAAGAAGTCTGATAGCAGTTGGAAATGACAGGAATATTGTTGATATATCAAAAACCATAAGTGAATTTTTCGTGCATGAAAGTTGCGGTTACTGCACTCCCTGCAGAGAAGGGAATTTCAGAGTGCTGGAACTTCTTGATAAAATAAAAGATGGAAAGGCAAGAATAATCGATGTGAAACTTCTTGAAAAACTTGCATATCATATAAGTGACACTTCTTACTGCGCACTTGGTGTTTCATCAACAACTCACCTGAAATGCGCATTAAAATATTTTAAGGATGAATTTAGAGTATGAAAATAAAAATAGATGGAAAGAGGTTTTCAGCAAAAGAAGGAGAGACTATTCTAAATGTTGCAAAAAGGAACAAAATATATATTCCTACACTATGCTATCACCCTGATTTAAAACCGCAGGGAAGATGCAGGGTTTGCCTTGTGGAAGTTGATGGGAAACTGGTTACCTCATGCAATACAAAAGTAATGGATAATATGGAAATATTTACAAACACCAAAAGAGTTAAGGAAGCAAGAAAACTAAACATAGAATTGATATACAATAATCATTCCGGGGAAAAAGAACTTGAATTTTCAGTTGTCGCAAAAGAACTTGGAATAAAGAAATCAAGATTTGAAAAACCCAAAAAAGAAATTAAATCCCCTATGGAAAGAGATAATATGAAGTGTCTGCTGTGCGGAAGATGTGTACAGGTCTGTGGCGCTATCCAGAGTATAAACAATATTGAATTTACAGACAGGGGAATATCTACCAGAATATCAACACCTTATGATATTTCTATTAAAGATTCGGCGTGCACTTTCTGCGGACAATGCGCTTTATATTGCCCCGGAAATGCTATAAGGGAAAGAGCTTACAATGAAAAAGTTGTGAGAAGCCTGATGGAAGAAATGAATAAAATAATAAACAAAAAGAAATTCATTATTGCGCAGACTGCCCCTGCTGTAAGAGCTTCACTTGGGGAAATGTTTGGGATGAAACCAGGAACTCTTGTTACAGGAAAAATGGTAACAGCGCTAAGAAAACTTGGTTTTGACAAGGTCTTTGATACTGATTTTGGGGCAGATTTAACAATAATGGAAGAAGCAAATGAGTTTGTTGGGAGAATGAAAGAAAAGAAAAATCTTCCATTAATTACCTCCTGCTGTCCCGCATGGATTAAATTTGCCGAGCAGACTTTTCCTTTTTTGCTTAAGAATATTTCAACCTGCAAATCACCCCATCAGATGCTTGGAGCAATCGCAAAAACATATTATGCTCAGAAACTTAAACTGAAACCTAAAGATCTTATGATTGTTTCCATAATGCCATGTATTGCAAAAAAGTTTGAGGCGCAGAGACCTGAAATGAAAATATCAGGGTGCAATGATGTTGATGTTGTTTTAACAACAAGAGAGATAGGAAGGATAATAAAAAAGGAAAAAATTAACTTCACTGATTTAAGAGATGGGGAATTTGATGATCCTCTTGGAATTTCTTCTGGGGGCGGAGCAATATTCGGAGTGACCGGAGGTGTGATGGAAGCAGCATTAAGGGTTGCTTATGAGATTCTTACAGGAAAAAGATTGAAAGAAATTGATTTTAATCAGGTAAGAGGATTTGAAGGTATACGTGAAGCAGATATTAAGATTGATAATAAAATAATAAAAATTGGTGTGGTGCACGGGCTTGGAAATATAAGAAAATTTATTGAAAGTGGTAGATGGAAAAAATATCATTTCATCGAGATGATGGCATGTCCCGGAGGATGCATAGGCGGGGGCGGACAGCCAAGACCAACAACAAATGAAATCCGTAAAAAAAGAATGGAAGCCCTTTACAGGCAGGACAAAAAAATGAAAATAAGAATGTCAAACAAGAATCCTGCAATTAAAAAACTTTACTTAGAATTTTTAGGTGAACCTCTCGGAGAAATGTCAAAAAAATTGTTGCATACGAAGTACAAGAAAAGGAAAGTTAAATATACTTAAATTAGATTTTCAAATATTCTCAATAAATATAATTGCCTTTTTCGTAAAAAACCAATATAATGATTATAAAATAGCCCGGCATTGCTCGAAAACCATACTGGGGACTTAATAAATGGATTATATTGAGAATTTAAATAATAAATTAGTAAACAGTTATGACAACAATTGAAAATCTGACTAATGCATTTATTGGCGAGAGTCAGGCAAGGAATAGATATACAATATATGCAAAGATTGCAAAGAAGGAAGGATTTGAACAGATTGCGGAGATTTTCCTGGTTACAGCAGATAATGAAAGAGAACACGCAAAATGGTTATTCAGAATGATTAATGAACTAAACAAAAATAATGAAAGTAAAATTAAAGTTGATGCCGCAGCCCCAACAACTCTTGGAAGCACTCTGGAAAACCTGAAAGCTGCGATTGCAGGGGAGAATTTTGAATATTCCACAATGTACCCTGAATTTGCAGACACTGCTGAAAAAGAAGGATTTCCTGAGATTGCCACAAGATTGAGAGCAATTAGTGTTGCAGAAAAACATCATGAAGAAAGATTCAAAAAATTATTGAAAGAAGTTGAAAACGACTCAGTGTTCAAAAAAGAGAACAAAGTTTACTGGGTCTGCAGGAAATGCGGGTACATACACGAGGGAGAAGAAGCACCTGAGAAATGTCCTTCATGCGACCATCCAAAGAATTACTTTGAAGTTAAATGCGAAGAATACTAATTTATTTTTTTAATATGTCTAAAATTGAATACTATTATTGATAAGA
>CAZLSF010000048.1:0-7452 GCA_964562245.1 uncultured archaeon
GGACGCAATGCAGAGAACCGAATAAGGATATTCTTGAATCCCTTGTGTTGTGGGTGATTGGAATGTGTCAAAGAATATGGATGTGAATTTGATATTATAGATGTTATTGAGGTAAGAGTTTAAATACTACAAAAATTAAATAAATTATCAGATTTTATATATAATTAGACTAATAAATTATGAAAAAGCTGATTATAACTACTTTAGTGATTCTTGCAATAATCTATGGTGTTTTTTATTATACAAACCCTCCTGCGGTACTGGGAGAAAAAGAATCTGTTTATTCCTCAGGCACTATCCAACAACCAAGACTTTCAATGTTCCTGTCAACTTATGAATATACCCCCGAAATTTACAACAATTCAGAATATGAATTGCCTTTAACAGAACTTCCTGAAAATTATCAAAGGGATTTAGTTGAAAGATTTGAAAACAATCTAAGCGAAGAACAAATAAAAACTTTGCTTGATAACGGAGCCATAATCCTACCAGGAAATAAGTATGATAGATTTGAATACGCCTATTCAAACCTAAACCAAAAAGACATACCTGTATTCATAACCTCAGACTCCATATTACATTTATTCCACCTTGAGTTTAATGAGATTCTTAAGAATCTTGAAATCAAAAAACTTTCCCCAATGCTTAAAGAATTTCTGAAATCATCGATAAAAGAATCAATGAGACAGTATAATGGATTTGAAGATAAAAAATTAAAAGAACTTTCAAAAAGGAATATTGCTTACCTGAGCGTTGCGATGAAACTGCTCGACCCTAATTATGTAGTCACTTATTTTGTCGCAGATGATGTAAATAAAGAACTTGACAGAATAAAAAAACATGAAGGATTTTTCAAATCTGAGATTATGAGCAAAGACTGCCCTGATGAATGCTTAAGATTGGCTTTTCCTAAATGGGAAGATGAAAAATGCAGTCAGGAAATAAAAGGAGGTAAAATATTTTATGGTGGGAAAGAATGGGATTCTGTTGAATTTTACAGTGAAATATGCACAAGAAAATGTTACTGTGAAGACTACTCCCAATATATCCCAAGAGGTCATTACACAAGTTCAGAAGAACTAAAACAATATTTTAGATCAATGATGTGGCTTGGAAGAATTACTTTTAAAACAAGAGGTGAAGGATGGACCAAACAAGCAATTCTGCTAACCGATGCGGTGAAATCAGCAGAAGTTACCTTTGAAGGAAAAACTTATCCGGCTTCAGAAATTTACAACAAAATATATTCAATAACAAGTTTCTTCGCAGGGGTTTCAGATGACCTGACTTTTTATGACTATGATGAAGCCATAAAAAAAGTTTATGGAAATGGATTCAATGAAGAAGATAAACTTAATGCGAATGTTGCAAAAAGAATGCAAAAAGAATTAAATAATTCAGAAAGTCCAAAAATTCTTAATGGACTTGAAATTGACCTTGCAGGAAACTTGAAAGAATTGACGCAGGGATTAAGGCTAATCGGGCAGAGATATGCTATTGATTCTCAGATACTTGGAAATTTGGTTTACAAAAATGTCGGACCAAATGTAAAATCACCATATTACCAAAAAGTTCTGGATTGTAAATCAACTTATTCAAAACTTTCAAAACCAAAAGGTTTTTATACTATATGTAATTACATGGATGAAAACCAGACAAAATACTGGAATGAGGTTTGTAGCAAAGCAACAGAAATGTATATGTTTGGATTTTGCGGTGGGTTAGATGAATCGCAACTTTATTCTGTGTGCAGATTCATGCCAACAGGACTGGATGTTATAAATATTCTTGGTTCTAAGAAAGCAGAGCAAATATTGAACGAAGATTATAATAATGGATACTGCGATTACGATAAGAAACAATATGAATTAAAAACCCTTGTAAATTCATACTCTGAAGAAAAATGGACAAAAAATTTGTATAATACATGGCTCTGGATGCTGCAACCAGTTCTAAAAGAGAAGCCTAAAGGATATCCAAACTGGATGAGAAATGAAACCTGGAGATTAAAGGATTTAATTACCAGTTTGTCAAGTTGGGCAGAATTAAGGCATGACACAATTTTGTATGTAAAACAAAGTTATACCTGGGCAGTTGCAATGGGAACAACTTCAATACCCAACCCAATTGAAGCAAAATATTATGGATATGTTGAACCAAACCCAGAATTATTCGCAAGGGCAAAATATGCCATTGATTTCCTTAAACAGGGATTAAGCGAACAAGAAGTTATAACAAAAGAAGTCAGAGATTCTCTTGAACAAAGTTCTGAAATGATGGAAAAATTGAGAATAATCTCAAAGAAAGAATTAAAAGCAGAAAATTTAACTGAAGAAGATTATAATTATATTAAATCCATCAACTCAAAATTTGACTCAATCCTTGAAAACCTTGCATCTGCTTTGAAAATTGAATCGGGAGGATGTCCTGTTGGAAAACAATGTAAAAAGAAAACCTCACTGGAAGGGAAAGATAAAGCTTTCAAAACAAGCATGATTGCAGATGTCCACACTGATGCCAACACAAAGAAAGTTTTGGAAGCAGGAACAGGGAAAATTGATTGGATTGCAGTTGCGCATAAAGCAAAAGACGGGAGAATCGGGATTGCAGTGGGTCCTATTTTCAGTTATTATGAATTTGCATGGCCTATGGATGATCGGTTGACTGATGAAAAATGGAGGAATGAAATACTAAGTTCAATTGAAAGACCTGTTTTATATAGAGAGATTAATTTAAGTTCTGTGGAAGGGGTTATTGTAAAATAGTTGTTAAGTGATTTTTGCTTTCAGAGATTTATTTATATAAACTACAACTTATTATAATGAACAAACAACAAATTATAAATTTAAAAATCTTAGCATCTATATTGACCTTTATTTCTGTAGTAAATATTACTTTTGCTGTACTTCCTCCTGAAGCAAGGCAGAAAAGATGTGAAGAAAGTGGAGGATGGATGGAAGGAGAATGTATATGTCCAAAAGATGCTACATCTTTGTGGAGTCGGTGCTGGATAAAAACACCCAAAGAATCTTGTTTGGAATTAGGAGGAATTCCAGAAATGGTAAGCTGTTCTGGTCCGCAAGGATGCGGTTTTCGTTGTATAAAAAACAAAGAAGATATAACTAATTCAGCTATCGAAAACTCAGAAACCTATAAACCAAGAATTCTTATTTTCTATTTGATTGGAGGGCTAATAGGAATTATTATTGTAATTGCATATTTAAAGATAAAAAATAAGGTGCCCCGTCATTTCACCTGAAGAAGTAGTTCTTATTGACTGTCCAATTATTGAGTTAAATATGTTTAATCTAATTTTAGAAGGGGTATTAGACCATAAATTACTCGATAGTTTTATAAAAATCTCATAGCCTCCATATTCATCGGAGCATAACTTTCAATATTGAATATGCTATGGATTGCCTCAGCCAGTCCAATCGCTTTGGAAGATTCTCCGTGATTAATCAAAATTCTTTTTGGTTTTTCTTTTAAGTGACCTATGAAATTAAGCAACTGCTTCCGGTCAGAGTGTCCTGAAAGACCATCCAAAGTTCTCACTTCAATATTAGATTCAACTTTCTCACCGCTTGGCATCTCCACTTCTTTATCTCCTTTTTGTATTTTACTTCCAATAGTTCCGCGAGCCTGATAACCAACATTAACAAGAGTATTTTTTGGGTCTGACCCGAATTTTTTAAAGTATTCCAAAATAGGACCTCCATTCATCATGCCTGAAGTTGCAATCACCACATAAGGTTTTTCATCACTCAATACCTGCTGCCTTTCAGAATAACTGGCAACATGGATAAATCTGTCAGATTCAAAAGGATTGTTCCCGCTGATTATTTGTTTTTGAAGGTCTCGCGCAAGATATTTTGGATAGGTTGAATGGATTGCAGAAGCATCAAAAATCATCCCATCAATATAAATTGGTAGATCCACATTGTATTTTTCAAGAATTACCATTATTTCCTGCCCTCTTCCTACTGCAAAAGAAGGTATTAATATTTTACCTCCTCTTTTGCTCGTCTCATTGATTATAGAAATCAATTCTTTTTCCGCATCCTCCAGTCTTGGTGTTACATCATTAGCAGCCCCATAAGTGCTTTCCATTATCAAACCTTCACATCTCATAAACTGGGTAAATGCTGGGTTAAGCAAATTTGAAACAGAATATTTTATATCCCCGGTATAAATTATATTTGCTTTCCCGTTATCGATATTGAAATGAGATATTGCGCTTCCAAGCAAATGACCTGCATTTTCAAAAATCAATCGGATATCTGAAGTAATGTCTGTAACCTCCTTGTATTTTAAAGGTATTGTATTCTTTATTGCCTTTTTTATATCTGAACTTGTATATATGCTTTTACCATACTCTTTTTGCATCAGTTGAATTGTATCCAACTGCAAAAGAGCAGAAAGTTCTCTTGTTGGTTCTGTGCAATAAACAGGACCTTTATAACCCATCTTGAAAAGATAAGGTATAAATCCACTGTGGTCAAGATGCGCGTGACTTAACACAATTGCATCCAGAGTATCTATATTGAAATCAGAAGAAAAAATAGGATACTGGTCTTCACCAGAAGCTCCGGTAGAAATTCCACAATCAAGCATTACATTAGAATTTGGGGTTTGCAATATAAAACAACTCCTTCCAACTTCCCTGCAACTCCCTAAAGATATAACCCGCGCATATTTTGTTTCTTTGGGCTCGCCCAGATAGATATTTTTCCCCACACTATTTAAAAACCTTTTCCTATACTTGGAACTTTGAACCAAAACATTTCTTATTATTTCAACATGATGCGATTTTGGCGAAGCAATTCTCTGCACAAGAGGAATCCATAAAGTTTCCTGTTTAATCTGCCTAACAGTCTCTCCCATCTCGCCAATGGCTTTCTGTGGAAATCTAACTACAATAGTAACTTTTGAGAAATCCGGCTCAAAAGAAATATCCGATATTTCAGCTTCAGTCGGCACAATCTCCTTAATTTTTTTGATTGTGTCTTCTGTGGGTGGAAGAATATCAGGCTCTATTCTTATCTCTACTCTTTTTTTTATTTTCTCAACTATTTCCCTTACTTTTTCATCCTGTCTCAAGAAGAATTCCTTATCTCGGGTATAAATGACAATTTTACTGCCTTCATAGTGGATTCTTGCATCAGAGAGTTCAGGAAGAAGTTCCTTAACTGTTTTTAGATAATCCATGTTTAAACAACTGCCGTAAACGGTTTAGAACATAAATCTGATAATACAATCAGCAATAAACCGTTAAGAATACGGATAGTATAATATAATTAATTTAATATTTATATAAGAAATTATCGTTTATAATTCCTGTTTTAAATAATTCTTTCCATTAATCTGTATAATGAGGGTTATTTACCTTAAAAGTATTTGTTCTGGTAACCGTAACCTTGTAAGTTGCATTAGCTCTTACACCGAAATTCATTTTTGTCTTCTCTTCAGGCCATTCTACACTATCTTTTAAGGAAACAATTATTCCTGAATACACAAGCTTCTTATTTCCACCCTTAAATTCCAAATTATCATTTAACCATATCAGATTAATTTCACCATTATCGCCAGATTCGCATTTAACAAGATCATCTCCTAAGGATTTTGTTGAATTATCACATTTTAGTTCTACAAATCCTTTCGCTTGCTCACCCACAATGGATAAACTGATTTTATCATATATTGTTCTACTGTAAGTGCCTTTTACTTTATAGATAGGTATCCCTTTTGAACCGTTACATTTACTTTCATCTATTGTTTCTATTTCTTTTTTTGTTTTGTCAACGACACAGGTGTATATATCTTCATTATCTTTATTTGAAGGTATAGGTGTACCATTATTCTCTATACACTCTTCTTTATCGGTTATATCATTTTTTTCTCCCATTACACAACTTTTATATTTTCCAGCAACATATTTAGGTACACCCACTAAATTCTTGCAAATAGTATCATTAGGTACACCCCTCATCATTTCGTCTGTGTTATTAACCTTACACCGATAATACTCTGATTCTTCTTCATGGTAAGTATTCGAACAATCCTCTGTACAATTAGGTTCATTCATTTCAGAACACACTTTTTCACACCACTTTCCGGTTCCATTTAAAATATATGCAGTATAATGCACAGTTTTTCCTCTTAAACTAATTTTATCTCTCTGTCTTTCATTCTGGAAACTTATTGGGATTATTGCTTCCTTATAACCATTGTCTGAATCTTCACTACCATCTTCAGTAAGTTTCCATATTAAAGGAACAAAAGTAAACATCAATATATTTGCAGGAGCTGCTTTTTCCTTTGCAGAAACAACTTCAAACTTTTTAACCTCATCAATAGTTCTTACTGCCTTTAATTCAATATAAGACTCTGTCTGGTAATCATAAGAATATGTTGTTTCTATTGTTCCATCCAGCCTCATCTTGTTCTGTGCATAAGTGCATTTTCCATCTCCTCTCCAGGGATCACCTACTTTGCCCATCATGCTATAGTAATGCGTCTGGTCTGGTCTTATACTAAATATCTTCCCACCGGAAGTTCTGGTAATATTAAGAGAATTTAATTTGCAATTCCTATATTTTTTACCTGTGCTGTTTATCATAACATTAACCGCAGGATAGTCCCCTTTGTTCTCAAGCACAGTCCATATTTGTATTGGCATTTTTGCATAAACCTCTGTATCAGGCTGTATTTCAAATTCTGTAATCTCAAGACCAAAATCTTCAGGTTTTTCTTCTGGTAATGGGTCTGGATCAAATCCACACTCCCGTTGATAAGCCATTGGATTTGTGAAAATCAACATCATGCAGTGCATTTGTTTCTCCGCCAATCCGGGCATATCTGACATACTTTCCTTAATACCACTCACAGGACCAACCAATTCATCAGCTATAGGAGACATATAAAGCACATACCCGAAAACCAGAAATATTATAGTTACTGCAATTACTCCGCCTTCTTTAAACGGGTAAGCAACCAAAAAAATAAGCGCTACATTTATTCCAGCAAACCATAACATACTTCCACCAACCAAGTTTATATCAAGGAAATAATTCATGAACAGAACTGTATTAAATGCAATAAGGAAACCGCATAGCGCGGCTTTCATTATATACCCAGATTCAATTGCTCCTTTCATAGTTTCGCCTGTTTTTGAAATGTAATATTTTGGTTTATACAGAATATTTTTTCAGAGTTTATCTGGAAATTTCTCCCAATCAAATTGTCTTCTTTCATCCTCTCTTCATTTTTTTGAATTTTCCCAACTAAACTGTTTTTTGTCATTTTAGTCTTCTTTTGCTTCTTTAGCTTCTTTCTCTGCTTCTTTAGCTTCTTTCTCTGCTTCTTTAGCTTCTTTCTCTGCTTTTGCAGCTTCTTCGGCACCTTTTTTCCATTCCTCTAACTTTTCATCTGGTCTGTTCTGCTCTTCAATCA
>CAZLSF010000049.1:0-7315 GCA_964562245.1 uncultured archaeon
TCCATTAATTGTCATTGCGCGTTCTGAAGAAAAAGAACCTTCTCTTGAAAATACTTTATCACTCTTCAACACAGGATTGCCTGAACGCATCATAATTAAATAAGGTAAAATTAAAAGATTGCAGATAATTTATTATAAATTCGTTTCCAGTTCATATTATGACAAAAACCTATGTTATTGGGATTACAGGAGCAAGCGGCGTAATTGTTGGGAAACGATTAATTGAAATATTATCAAAAGAAAACAAAGTTTACGCTATTGTTTCAGATGCGGCAAAACTGGTTGCAAAATATGAACTTGGTGGGGAAATTAAATTTGATAAATCAGAGAATATTATTGTTTATGATGAAAAAGAATTTGACGCCAATATATCCTCAGGAAGTTGCAAAACCGAAGGGATGATAATTGCACCCTGCACAATGAAAACCGTATCCGCAATTGCAAACGGATTCTCGCACAATTTAATCGCAAGAGCTGCTGATGTCTGCATAAAAGAAAAAAGGAAACTTGTGATTGTTCCCAGAGAAAATCCATTAAGCGAAATTCATCTTGAAAACTTGCTGAAACTTGCGCGACTCAATACTTACATTGTTCCGCCTTTAATTCAGTTCTATTCCTCTGAAACAAAAGAAGAATTGGTAAATTATATCTGCGGGAAGGTTCTTGATTGTTTCGGAATTAAACATAAATTGTATAAAGAATGGTCTGGCAATTAAAATATGGAATTTTTTGATTTAATTGATGAAAACGGGAAGGAACTTGGAATTAAAAAAGAAAGAGTTGAAGTTCACAGAGATGGAGACTGGCACAAAGGAGTTCATATCTGGATAATTGTTGGAAACAAAATATTGGTGCAAAAAAGAGCGCCAACAAAAGACACTTTTCCAAATGTTTTTGACATAAGTTGCGCGGGACATGTTGAAAGTGGAGATAATTATGATAAAACCGCAATAAAAGAATTAAAAGAAGAATTGGGAATAACAGTTTCAACAAATGAACTTGTTTTTCTGGAAAAAAGAAAATTTATAACAAAAGATTCTCCAAGAAAAGTCATAAACAATGAAATTATCAACATCTATTTCTTAAATTTTACAGGAAATATGAAAAACATTACATTGCAAAAAGAAGAAGTGTCTGAAATTAGAGTTTTTGAAATTGAGGAATTAAAAAAATTACTGAAAAACAAACCTTCTTTGTTTACTCCAAGCATTCATCTTTCAATAGATATATTAAACAAACTGGAAGTGTTTATCAATAACAAAAAATAATTAATTATGATACAGACCTCTGCCCCGGGAAATATTTTCCTTTTCGGAGAACATGCAGTTGTATATAATAGACCCGGAATTATCTCCGCAATAGGTTTAAAAACATATTGTGAAATTGAAAAAAATGAAGATTCTCTGGTAAATGTCTATTCTGAAGGTTACGGTGAATTCAGCGCGAAAATAGAAAATTTAAAGCCTATAGAAAAATACGTAGAAAAAATTGACTTAATTTACGATTTGATTTCAACTTACTACGAGAAATTTAAAATTAATGAAGGAGTGACTTTAAAAATTAGTTCTGACATTCCAAAAGATTCCGGGGGGATGAGTTCCTCAACAGCGGTTTTGTGTTCGGTTCTTGAGGGTTTAAATAAAGTATTTCAAAAAGTGGACAAAAAAGATTATTATGCATTTTTGCTTCCCTTCCAGAAAAAAATTCATGGGGGGTCTGCTTCAGGTGTTGAGCTTTTTTCATCAACTTTCGGGGGTTATAATAAAGTAAGAATTGACCCGGTAAGATGTGAAAATCTTGGTAAATTAAAACTCCCTATATTAATTGCGGATACAGGTATTGAAGCAAAAACCTCTGAGACTGTTCCTTATGTAAGAACCGGATGGGAAAAAGACAAAAACAGTTATGAAGATGTTTTTTATCACATTCGGCAATTGGTTGAAGAAGGGGAGAAAGCAATCAAAAATCATGATCTTGTTGTATTGGGAAACCTTATGTCAAAAAATCATGAGATTCTTGCAAAAGACCTTGGAGTCTCTCACCCCAAACTAAACAAAATCGTGGAAATTGCTATTGAAAATGGCGCTTATGGAGCAAAACTTTCAGGAGGAGGGAAAGGTGGAGTTGCAATTATTCTCGTCAGCAAAGAGAAAGAAGATAGCATAATCGAAAAACTTAATTTCTGCAAGATTTATAAAACAGAGATTGGAGTTAATGGATGTAAATAATCCCCTTATTAAAACCCATATTAATGCAATAAATCAAAATAACTGAAAATTAAAGATTGATTGCTCTATTATTATGTCATACTCTTTTGATTACAATTTGAGAAAACTCCCAAAAGGATTTTTCAGAGAAATCGCTAAAATTGTTGACAACCGGAAACTGCATAAAAAAATGGGCGGTATCTCAAAATTAATTGTTAAAAAATTTAAAGTTGATGAACTTCTTGGAATTCAGGTTGAAGATGCTATTTCAATTGTTGAAGATTTAATAGAAGTCAATCTCAACAATGCAATAAACAGAGATAAATTTAAAGGGAAAAAGGAAAAAGTTCTTCTTCTCCCTCATTGTTGCAGAAAATATATGGATTCGAGATGCAAAGCCAAAGTTAATGAAGAGGTTTCTTCTTATTTATGCGCTCATTGTTCAGAAGACTGTCTTGCAAACAAAGCAACAAAACTTGGAGAAGCAAAAGGATATAGAGTATTCATACTTCCCGGGGGAAGCTGCATTAAAAAAATTATGGATAAAATAGATTGTGATGCTGTTCTGGGAGTTGCCTGCCCTGAAGAATTAAAGCTCGGGATAAAATTTGTTGAAAGTAAAAACAAAATTGTAAAAAGTGTGCCCCTTACAAAAAACGGGTGTTCAAACACAAAATTCAGCTTGATGGCCCTAAAAAAGGCTTTAGTGTAGAAACAATAAAAACGAATATTATGTAATTATGTCATACTCTTTTAATTATGATTTAGGGAAACTTCCAAGAGAATTTTTCAGGGATGTTGCTAAATTAGTGAATAAAAAGGACTTGCACAAAAAAGCTGGGGGATTATCTAAATTCATTGTTAAAAAATTCAAGGTTGACGAAATTCTTGGGATAAACTCAAAAGACGCAATCTCAATTGTTGAGGACTTGGCTGAAGCATATGCAAAAAATATAATTTATGCAGAAGATTTCAAAAAAGCAAAAGTTAAAATTTTGCTGTTGCCTCACTGTTGCAGAAAATATATTGATTTTAGATGTAAAGCAAAATTCGATCCAAAATATTCCTCTTATTCCTGCACGCACTGTTCCAAGGACTGTCTTGCAAACAAAGCAACAAAACTTGGAGAAGCAAAAGGATATAAAGTATTCATTCTTCCCGGAGGAAGCTGCATTAAAAAAATTCTGGATAAAATAGATTGTGATGCTGTTCTGGGAGTTGCCTGCCCTGAAGAATTAAAGCTCGGGATAAAATTTGTTGAAAGTAAAAACAAAATTGTAAAAAGTGTGCCCCTTACAAAAAACGGATGTTTAAACACAGAATTCAACCTTGAGAGTCTGAAAAAGGAACTTGTTTGAACCATCTAAAATTTAATATTGGTTTACTTTACTGTGGATAAATTAATTTGCACTCTTTTCTCTTAAATATCCTTTTAACGGATAACTAAACTTTAGATAATATTCTTAAATTTAATTAATAATTGAGTAATGACTAAAAATATATTGGTGCATAAATTCGGGGGAGAAATTGCAGGCACTCCTGAATATCTTAGAAAAAGCGCTGAGATTATCAGAGATAAATCTGAATATACAAACATTACTGTGATATCTGCTTTAAGAGGAATTACTGAAAGTTTAGCAGAAAAGTGTGATTATTTTTCAAAAGGGGGTTCTGAATCTGAAATTGACTCTTATATCCAAAAACTCAGGCAAATACATTATAGTAAAATTAATAACCTTAAAGAACAAGCTGTTATTGAAGAAAATCTGGAAAGAGAATTAGAGCAACTTAAAGGATATCTTACCAGTATTTATGATTTTGAAAGTATTAATCCAAGAATGGAAGATAAAGTTCTTGTATATGGGGAAGGTCTCTCTTCAGAAATATTCCGAGGATATTTTTCGGAAAAAGAAGTTGAATCAAAAATACTAACCGGAAGGGATATTGGAATTATAACAAATGATAATCACGGCGACGCTGACATAGACTGGGAACTTACAGAAGGCAATATTGCAAATTATCTTGAACCTCTGCTTGAAGAAGAGATTACTCCAATTATAAGTGGGTTTGACGGGAAAACACCTGAAGGGGAGATTACAACTCTTGGAAGAGGGGGGTCAGATACTACTGCCTGTGTAGTTGGACTCGACCTGAAAGCAAGAGAAATCAATTTATACAAAACAACGAGGGGTGTTACAACTGCAGACCCAAAAATAGTTGGAGAAAAAGTAAAAACAATCCCTTTTTTAAATTATTACGAAGCAATGGAAGCGGGAAAAATAATTCATAGGAAAGGCGTGAAACACGCAAGAAAAGGTGAAATACCTATTATAGTCAGATATATCTCAGATCCTGAGATAAAAACAGTGATTAATGGAAATGAAAATGCTGAAAAAGGCATAAAACTAATTACCTGTGAACAAGGTTGTTATATTATTGAAATCTATGACCCGGAAATGGCTGAAAAAAAAGGTCAGCTTGGATACCTGAGTGATTTAATGGCTAATAATGATATTAATCTTGAAATAGCAAGAGATGGTTTTAACAATCTTACTTTTGTGCCGGACAGCAACACAACTAAAGAATCTATTGAAGCAGTAAAAAAAATACTTGAGACAGAATATGATTCCGTAATTGTAATACCTGGCGTCTCTATACTCAGAGCTATTGGAAACCTTGGTTATGATTCTCATAAAAGTTATATCTTCAACGAAATTATTGAAAAAAATACAAATCCTGAAGAAACCTGTCTTGGATCCTACCCCTATGGTTACACCTGGGGTCTTGATGGAATAGTTCCTGATCCAAAATCAAAAGACATTGTCCGTAAATTACATAAAAAGTTAATAGAATAATGGCTATCAAAACAAATTGGTATGTATTGACCGGGGGTCCATGTTCAGGAAAATCAAAAGTTCTTGAATATATTAAATCCCAAGGATATACTATTTCCAAAGAAACTGCAAGAACTCTGATAGATGAAGGAATCGCAAAAGGAAAAACTGTGGAGGCAATAAGAAAAGATAAAGCGAAATTTCAAAATGATATTTTAAACCTTAAAATTAAACTTGAAAATAAATTAGACCCAAAACAAACAATTTTCCTTGACAGAGGAATCCCGGATTCAATTGTTTATTTCAAAGAAGCTGGACTTAATGTAGACCTTGTTGTTAAAGAATCAGCTAAAAGACAATACAAAAAAGTTTTCTTCCTCAAACAGCCTTACATTAAAAATGATTATGCAAGAACAGAAGATGTAAAAACATCAAAAAGAATCAGTAAACTCCTATTTAAAGCATATACAGATTTAGGATATAATTTAATAACAGTCCGGGTAACAAGAACAATTAAAGAAAAAGCTGAGTTTATTTTAAATAATCTATGAATAAAATAATTTTAATTATCTTTTATGGCCGGGATGGTGTAGCTAACCCTTTTTTTCTCGCTTCGCTCCAAAAGCGTTAACGGAAAAGTGTCTATAAGGTAGCATGAGAGACTGTGGAGGAACTACTTTAGCAAAGCAGAAATCTCTTAGGGGGGGTTCAAAGCAACCATTTTCAAAGAAAAATTAAAACAAAACTTCAAAGAAAATGGGTTATGAAAATCCCCCTCTCGGCCCTAAAATTTATTTGTGTATTAAACTTCCTGATTTTTTCTTTTTATAAATTCCAAAATAGTAACCCAATCCAGCTAAAGCAATTATTAATATAGCCACCAATCTCCAAATATGGTTTGGTTGTTCTGGCGATAATGCTCCTGTGCACCTCCAATTTATTTCTGCTGTTTTTGTTGTTACATCAACCACACACGCAGGATTACAACCTTCTTTTTCTATATCTAAATCTATCCACCAAGTACCAGTATCTTCATTGCATACATATGTATCTGTAAGCCTGTTACCGCACTCGCTATTTATTGCTATCTGTTTAGCTTCAGTTAAACTTAATTTCTCACCAGTTCCTTTTTTGATACAATATTCTTCTGTTATTGTCTGTTCTTCATTATCCTCAACAATAGACTCCTCTAAACTCTCTGCGTAAAATTCCACAGAAGCATCATTTATCAAATCTGCATCTTTCTCCCCGGAAACTTCATAAATTATTTCCAAATCCTGGTCTGGAGAAACTTCCGGATAATTAAATAAATATTCCGGATCTTTGTTAACAATTTCTACTGTCGCCCCTGATGCTATTACAGTGATTAAATCACTTGAATTTGCAAAAGTTTTTGGAATTTTATCATAAATGATAAAGTTCTTCACGGTTTTATTTCCTTTGTATTTAATTTTTATTGACAACCTGGATTTGTTTTGTTCTGCCTTAAATTCTCTTGTTGCTTCAAGGTTAGAAGTAATGCTCTCAGATAATCTTAACATATTCTCCCTTGCCTGCTCGCTCATTTTTCCTTTTCCTAAAACTTTCTCCAAAGCTGTTTGCAATTTTGTGTTATTTATCAAACCCTTCCCCGGGATTAATTCTAATTTCTTCGTTGCATTTTTATCTGCATTTTTATCTTTTTTTGGTGAGACATATGACCACCCTCCATTAGAACTTCCACTGCTATCATCTGGAGTTACATCATTTACTTCATTAACTCCAGTAACCTGAGGACTAAAACTTCTTTCCTGGGTTCCATAATAAATGTACTTTACACCTCCATTTTCCAAACCAGCAACACCAGCATTTATAGTAAAGTTCACTCCTTGATCAGGTCCATTATCTATTGTTGTATCAACTGAAAAAGTAACTACAATTTCTCCCTTTTGACCTACTGACTGGGTATAAGTATTATATCCATAACCATAACTATATCCATAACCATAACCGCTCCAGGAAATATTATGCGTTCCCCACGTATAATTATAGCCATACCCGTAACCATACCCATATCCATTTGTTGCAAGATAATTTGCATTATTCACAATATCATTGATTGTTATCATGTGGCAAAGTTGCGCATCTGGATTTATGGAAGTATCATAAGCTTTTGTTGTGAAATTAAAATAACAAGTCTCTGTGGTTTGGTCTTCCGTGTTCGTAAGCTTTATTGCAATTAAGTCCAAAGGAATATTATCATTCTCGTGCAAATCAATAACCATAGTGTAATGA
>CAZLSF010000050.1:0-7226 GCA_964562245.1 uncultured archaeon
GTTGATGAAAAAGATTTTTCAAAACCCGAAATTAAGAACAAGATAATTTTATCCAAAAATAAATTTGATGCAACAAAAGAGGTGTTGATAATTCCTGTTAGTTTATTTCTAACCATGGTCTGAATAGCCCTATTTTATCAACTTATTGGCAATCTCATGGCATTCAAAAGGAATTGTATTCTTAACCCGGATATTCCTTCCTTTATATTTCACTGTTTTTTCAAAGGTTCTATTTAGATAATCCATCAAAACCACTTTGCCATTTTTATTTAGACTCAACCCATTAGGAATCTTATCAAAATATTTCTCTTTGACCAGTTTCCTGCTGAACAGATACAAAACAGTTTCATCAACATAAATCCTGAACATCTCGATTAAATCAAAAACAAGAGATTTTTTGTTGTAATTATCTGTATGAATAAATCCAATGTAAGGATCAAGCCCTGAAATTATGCAGGCTTTCTCTACTATTGAATACAAAACCCCATATCCATAATTTAGGAGACAATTAAATTCATCTCTTGCTGGCATTCTGCTTCTACCTTTAAATCTAAACTTTTCAGGCAAAACAAAATTGATTGCTTCAAAATAGTACCTTGACACTGTTCCCTCCAAACCAAGAAGGCTCTGCCTGTTTTCTTCAACTTTTCCTTTGAGATTGCCTATTCTTAAAGAAATATCTTCAATCTTTTTAATATACTTTTCCAACTCTTCTTTTTTCTCACTTCTTGTTTTCTTCAATTTTTTAAGTAAATTAACCTGATTATCTAGTTTTTTCAGATTCCATTTCTTAGCCAGTTCAAACCCCTTTGAAGTATTGTAAATTTCCAGCTGTTTTCTCCTGATTAAAACAGTGTTCCCAAGTTTGCTATGCCACACCCTTCCATAAGGATCCCCAAAGTGATCAAGAAACACGATATCAATATTATTTTCAACCGCAAATTTAATTGCATCAGTTGAAATATAAGCGGAAGTTGTAATCAAGATAGAATCAACTTTGTTAACAGAAACCTCAAAGACCTTCTCCTTTCCGTCTTCTTTTATTTTAACAAGAAAACAATTATTTTTCTTCCTAAGATAAGAGCCATAGGTATTAATCACAAGTTGCATAATTATATTTTCCTAACAGTTCCAAAACCTTGTGAAACACCTTTTCCAAGACCAATAAATTCAGGAATCTCAAAATTAATTTTAAAGTCTCCGGTAAATCCAATCATTGATATTCCTTTATATTTTACAGGAACTGGTTTTATTTTTGTCTTAACTTTGAGTTCAGACAAAACAACATATTCAAATGCTTTTGCAACAGAAAGAATATTTCCAATCAAAATTTTATGCAATAATAATATTTGTTCTTTCTTAGGAATATTCTTGTATTCCTTAAAATTCTTTTCATTCAAAGCAATCCAGGGACTAACAAAACGATAATTTCTTTCTTTCTCGCTAAAACAAAATTTCTGATGGTTTTCGATTACCCGCTTTTCTACAATTTTGTAAATATTTGTCCCAAGTTTCAATATGTCAATCTGTTTATAAATATCTGCTAAAGCAACAGCGCCTTCATTTAAACCAAAAATAACAGGTGTTCCTTCTATTATTTTATATTGAACCAGAGGATATTTATACAAACAACTTTTCTCCAGATGATGATGCAAAATTGTTTTATCCTTGAATTTATTTCCAATAAATCCTCTTAAAAATGTCCCTGATTCTTCAACAAACTTATCTGTTTTCAGCACAAGGGTATAGGTTAAAAGTTCCATAATTTACAATATAAGACAATAGACTTATCAAATGAGTGAATATATATTCACTAATATATATTATAAACAACCGATAACTATAAATACTATTTTGAATATATATTCATATGCCAAGAGGAGATAGAACTGGACCAGAAGGAAAAGGTTCTCAAACGGGAAGAGGTATGGGTTTCTGCACAGGACACAATAACCCCGGATACATGAACATTGGATTTGGAGGCGGACGCGGATTTGGCAGAGGTCTCGGAAGAGGATTTAGATCAGGTTATTTAAACACGGGAACTCAAACCAAAGAAGAGCAAAAGACTGCTTTGGAAACTGAATTAAAAAACATTGAAGCGGAAAAACAGGAACTTAAGAGAAGACTGGAGGAACTAAAATAAAGGTTTTTTCTTTTTTTTAATATTAATATGGACAGGAAATTAAAAGAATCAATTGCAAAAGCAACAAAAGCTCTTGGAAACAGCCTGCCTGTATTAACCGGAATTGTTCTACTCATTGGTTTGATTAACACAATTATACCAAAAACTATTTACTCAACATTATTCAGCAACAATGTTCTTCTTGACCCAATTATCGGAAGCGGGTTGGGAAGTATTCTCACAGGAAATCCCATAACAAGTTATGTGCTTGGTGGTGAAATTCTTTTACAAGGAGTGAGTCTTATCGCAGTTACCGCATTTATTGTTTCATGGGTTACTGTTGGGTTCATACAACTGCCCGCAGAAGCAACACTGCTCGGGAAGAAATTCGCAATTGCAAGAAACATTCTGAGTTTTATATTTTCAATCATAGTTGCAATAGCAACTGTGTTTATTATAAACATAATATGAGCGAGCAAAGTTATTCTGGTGTCTATTTCCTGCTAAGTGTTATTTTACTTTATGCAATAATTGGAATATTCAAAACTGAATCCTTTCTCCCTTCACTGATGTTTTCATTCTTAATTTTTAAAAATGTAATTCCTGTTTTAGTTCTTATTTTTGCGCTAATGTCCGCAGTGAATTATTATGTATCTCCGGAATCAATCAGCAAACACATTGGGAAATCTTCAGGATATAAAAAATGGGTTTTTGCAATCCTTGGGGGAATTATCTCAACAGGTCCGATTTATATGTGGTACCCAATATTAAAAGAATTAAAAAAACAAGGGGTTGGTTATGGATTTATTGCAACATTTATTTACAACAGGGCAATTAAACTTCCTCTGCTTCCTATAATGTTATTATATTTCAGCGTAAAATTTATTGCCGTACTAACTATGGTAATGATTATCGCCTCCCTGATTATCGGGTTTATATTTGAAAAAATAGAAGATAAATTATGAAAATAGCAATCTCTTCAGAAAGCAAAGATGAAAATTCCGAAGTAAGCCAGATGAGTGGCAGAGCCCCTTATTATCTAATCTTTGAAAACAAAAAACTCATAAAAACAATTAAAAATCCTTTCAGGATGGGGGGAGGAGGCGCAGGATTTGGCGTTGCGGAAATGCTTTCAGATGAAAAAGTAAATTTAGTAATAAGCGGTAAATTCGGAAGAAATATGATCTCAACCCTGGAAATCAAAGGAATTAAATCTAAAGAAATGTCGGGAATAACTGTGAAAGAAGCCCTTGAAAAAACAGAATAAAATGCCAAGACCAAGAATGCGAAGGAGAATTGGTTCCAGACCAAATATTACTTATTTTAAACCCGCTGGCGTAAGGATGATGGACCTTGAAGAAATTACCCTGAATATTGATGAATGGGAGGCTGTAAGACTTACTGACTTTCTTGAAATTGAACAGATAGAAGCTTCAAAGAAAATGGGTATCTCCCAGCCAACATTTCACAGGTTACTAAAATCAGCAAGAAAAAAATTAACTGAAGCCATAATTAAAGGGAAAGCCATTCGCGTTGAAGGTAGGAATTTTAAGTGATTTTATTTCTTATTCTTTAATCTCCATTTATTAACCGGATATAAAATTGCTCCTGCTGAAAAAGCAGTTACAAACTGTATTATTCCAAATGCTGTTAAGAAAGCAACAGGCACAAAACCCAAATTGTATAATGTAAATGCAGATGCAGCCAGGAATGTTGCTTTAAATATGCTTCCATAAACCGCTCCGACCAGATAATGTTTTTTGTCTTTCAGATAGAATTTTTTCACGCTAAAAATTAAAATTGCATTTCCAACCCAGATAAAAGGCAGCATAAAAAACAGATAAATTGTTAAAGGACCAAACAAAACTCCTTTTGCCAGCACACCAAGACTTGGAAGAAATATCAAAGGCAACAAATTCTTCCCTTTTGTGTACAATGCTCCTGTAATTAACATTGAGTTCACAATTGCCCCAAGCAAAAACTGGGACTGGAATAAAAATAAAGGTGTTAAAAAAGCAATCATTGAATAAGAACCAATCTCAAGCAGGTCTTTTGTCTTTGACTGGTGAATTCCTACTCTTAAATCAGCCAAACTAATTAAGTTTTTACAGATACCTGTAAATTCCATAATCAATATGTTAATTAATATATTTAAAATTTAGAAACAAAAAATCAATTTTATTTAACTGTTAAAAATCCCCACCAAGGAAGTTTTTTAGAAATCACAGTTACTTCTTCGCTTCCCGCATCAACAGTTAAATCATTTTCAACATCCACAGGAATCAAACCAAACAACCGTCTGTTTTCCATTGATTTGATTTTATAAACTAATTTGTTATTTTCTTTTTTTAATTCCATTTCTTTGGTTTTAAGTTTAAGTTTTGTCGCAACATCGCTTGCAAGAAGTTTTAGCTCAGAATTATTCATCATAAGAGTATTGTTCCTCACCATCAATCCTGATGATTTAATCCTAATATCTCCATCATGAATCATCACCTTCAGTTTTTCAGGTCTTATTGTCAAATTCTTATTTTTCATCATTACAGATATTTTTTTGTTGACTGAATTAACAACCACATCGCCAACTTTTATTTCATTTGGTTTTATTTCAATTTCGTCTGTGAGTTCCTCCATCTCATCCGCATTAAGTTCGTCTTTGCTTTTTATCAATTCTTCTATAAGTCCATCTATTTCATTCCTGAGTTCTTTTAAATATCTTATCCTATCTTCTGAATCAATTTTCTTTGACATTATCTTGCTGATTTTTGCTTTATAATAATTAGAAATCTCACTCCCTGAAGAAATTACTATTGGTTTTGGTTCCACAGAACCCTCCATAATTACAGAGCCTCCGCTTCCGCCGCCTGAACTTCCGGATTCAGAGCCTCTGTTTCCGCCTGAACTGTCGCTGTTGGAATTAATTGATTTGCATCTTATCCGAATCCTGTTAATCTCTTCATCAATTTCTTTTATTGTTCTCTTAATCCTTTCTTTTCCATCTTCCGAATATCCTTTAGCCTTAAGTTCCTCATCTGATAATTTATATAACAATTCATAATGTTTTTTCTTCTCAACATATCTATCAATCTGGGAACATACATCAATATAAACAGGTCTTGATTCAACTGCATTTACAGTTACATTCTGTTGATTCCTGCATCTTTCCATTTCAACATCTGTTTTCCTTTTTACTGTTTTTATCTTTTCATATAATTTATTTACCAAATCTTTATCCCCGCTTTCTTCAGCCTCTTTAAGTAAAACCATCAGTTTATCTAACTCTTTCATCGATTCAGAATCAATAACGCATACTTTCCGCACATTTGTCAAAGAAACAGAATCATCAGAAGTTGTAATTTGTGAAATTATTTTGGGACCTGAACCCCCTCCACTTGAAGTAATAACTCTTGGTAAAATTGCTGGAAGTTCTTCGTCAGCTTCCCCACCATTCAAAGAAGTGTTTTTATCATCGTAAGCAATTACTGCGGATATTCCAAACACCAAAAATATTAATGTTAAGATAGTTAATAATTTGTTTACCATAAATATGATAATTTTATATATAACAGATAATCAAAATTTTCTATCTTATTTTTTTAAACTCGCCAAAAATGCCTCGACCTGAATCAAAGGATTTGAACCCTCTACAATCCGGAATTCATAATCAGCAAGCAGTTTGATAACCCTGACTTTTTCATCATCCTCAATTTCCAGTTTAAATATCTGGGAATAAATCTGTTTTAAGAGAGTATCAGGACTTACACCCTGTTCAATCATCAAATTGTAAAGTTTTTTTCTTGATTCCAAAAATTTTCCTTCAAGAGCAAATTTTAATAATTCCTCAATATCCCTGCTCTTTGCTTTCCCTATCACCTCAAGAACTGTTTCTTCTGAAATTCTCTTGTCTATTGAAGCGCATGCCTGCAAAATATTTGTCGCCCTTCTTAAATCCCCTCCACATTCTCCAAAGATTTGTTCTATAGCCCCATCATCTATTTTTAATTGCTCCTTTTCAACGATTTTCTTCAAGTACTCCTCAACATCGGTTCTTGCAAGAGGTTTAAACCTGAAAATAACGCACCTTGACTGGATTGGTTCAATTAATTTTGAAGAATAATTGCAATCGAGAATAAACCTGCAGGTTTTTGAATAATTTTCCATTGTTCTTCTGAGAGCCTGCTGCGCATCTTTCGTTAAAGCATCTGCTTCATCCAAAAGAATAATCTTAAATTCCGCTTTCCCTATTGGTTTTGTTCTTGCAAAATCCTTTATTTTCACTCTGACAGTCTCAATCCCTCTTTCATCAGAAGCATTTAATTCAACAAAATTGGATCTATCCCCAAAAAGCTCATTAACAAGGCAAAGCGCTGTTGTTGTCTTCCCTGTTCCCTGCATCCCTGCAAACATTAAATTAGGAATAGAACCTTTTGAAACAAAGGCTTTAAGTCTTTTAATAGTATCCTGCTGACCTGAAACCTCATCCAGTTTCTTTGGTCTGTATTTTTCTGTCCAAAGCTCAAACATTATTATAATTGTTTAAAAATATAGGAATGATTTGATTGCTTAATTTTTGCTGTATTTAATTAACAGAAACCTCATCTTTTAAGTTTATAATTAAATCCAATTCATTCTGAACATTGAAATTATTAGATTAACTAAACTCAACTTTACCTATAATATCACTTTTATCAACAAGACCAAATTTTGTGCTGTCTAAAGAGCCATCTGCTAAATTTCCAAGAATTAAATAGGTGTTTTGCGGAATAATGCCTTTGTAATCTTTTTCATACAATGAAAGCATTTTATATCCAGATTCACTTAAAACATAGTACTGGTTATTGGAATTTTTGGCAATTTCATTGTTAATCAAAATATTCCATCCTGCTTGAGTTTTTTCCAGAGAAAATTTATCTCCCGGAAGGGCTTTAATAATTTTGATAAGTGGGTTTTTGTTTCCTGTATAATTGTAAATGACAATATCATTTCTTTTTATTTCATTGCAGTTGTAATATCCATAAAGGATTTTAACAGTCTGCCCGTTTTCAATTAAACCTGTGAGGGATGTTCCACGGACAGTTTTTTCTTCTATTTTTGTTATGCA
>CAZLSF010000051.1:0-7220 GCA_964562245.1 uncultured archaeon
TATCTGGAAAATTAAAAGAACTAAATTTTGTCTTAGATTATTTTGGAATCTTTATGAATATTTTGTTTAATTTATCAATCGTTTTCTTTTTCCATTCTTTTTGGTTATCTTTGTTATGAATAAATATTATATTTATTTTCTGGTTTTGAGTTTATCTGTCTTAATTGCATATCTTCTTGGTGGCTCTGTAATCATTCTGGCAACAGCTTTAATATTGTTTGACAGATGTTTGTTTGGAAGAGTTAAGATAATTCATGGGATAGAATTCACAACAATTTCTTTGATGATGGTTTCTATTAAATATGATTTGTTTATTTCAATTTTGTTTTGTATCTTTATTTTGTATGTATTTCCTACGATAATTAATTTTAGTCTGGGGGATAGATTAATAACAAATAAAAATTTTAAGGTGGTAAGAATAGGTTTTGGATTAATAATTCATCTACTTTCTGTAATTATAATTTTTTATTTAAAGAACATGGATATTTTTTTATTGATGAGTATTATGCTTTTATTTGGTCATACTTTATATACTTTGAAAGGCAAGGTAACTCAGAATAATTTTATCCTTGATTCTTCAGGGATAATTATAAACATAATATTTAATTTGAGCTTAGTGTTCTTTTTTCATTCTTTTTGGTTATCATTATTAATCTGATAAACACTCTCGAACCCAAATAGCATTTCAAGTTCTTCATATATTTTCTTGCTCAGTTCTTCATATTTTAATTTATAATCTGCTATTAAATCAACATAGAATGTTTTTTTGGAGAATTCCTGAATGAGGTTGGAGAATATATCTTCTGTCACTACCGGACCTGCGAGTTGGGTTGGGACTATCCTTGAAATAAAAGTATCGAGTGAAACATAAGTGCTGTCATATTCTGTTATTTCAATACTGACTCTGAAAACAAAATTTTCCGCAATTTTCTTTTCTGCTTCAACTTTAAATTCAACACCATTGTCTGTTTTTTTATAGTAGACAACTTCAATATCTTCATATTTAATCTTCAAAGTATTTGCGAGAATATTTTTCACTTTTTTCTGTATATCTAAATTGATTTTTTTGTTTATTTTAAATATCCGGTTAAAACAATCTTTCTCAAATAAGTAACGATACATAATTAAGTTTTTCTAAATAATTATGATTGTAAAGAAGGTAGAACCTTTGAATGTAGATAACACTATAGGAAGGGCAATATCAAAAATGCAGGAGTTAAAAATAGATGGACTTCCGGTATTTTCTGATAAATATGAGGGTATGGTATATCTGAAGGGTTTGGTTGTGCGAGAACTTGATATTAATACAAAATTAAATCATTTTATAAAAGATATACCGAAATTTTCAGAAGAAAATTTTAAGGAATATAACACTTTGCCTTATTTTGAAGATGATAATTTCATAGGTATAATAAGGTTATCTGATTATCTGCTTTCTTTAGATGTAGATTTTGATTTACATCAGGTTACAACTGAGCCTGTAATAATAAATCAAAATGAAACCTTAGGTCTGGCAAGAAATCTTTTAAACAAAGAAGAGATTGTTTTGGTAAAGGAAGAAGGTTCTATTGTGGGATATATAGACCTCTTTTCACTTGCAAAACATATTGTGCCAAATAGAGATAGAATTCTCTCTTCAGATAAACTTCCTAAGAAGGATATGAACATTAGAGATTTTACTGAAAGTTTTGTAAGTGTGGAGGAAGGAATAACCAGAGAAGAATTATTTGAATTATTAAGAAATAAGGGGTTTGTTGTTTTTAATAATAAAATTATAACTCCAAAGACGATATTCAGAACCGTAGGTGTTGTTGAAGAGGCTATTAAGGCAGATTTTGTTGGTTTTGATTTGGCGGAGGGGATATACACAGATGTGATTTATAATGATCTGAATAAATTTGCTGACAAAGTTACAAAACTGGTAAAACCAATTGAAATAAAATACCATTTGAGGAAACTCAGGAAAACAGGAAAACCACTTTATGAAATAGATGGAAGAATTGTTGCTGGAGGTAAAGTTCTGGAGGCAAAAATCACTGGTTATGGGCTCATGGATTTGGTTCAGGATTTAATTGATAAACTCGAAAGGCAGGTAATGAAACTCAAGAAATAGAAATCCTTTATTTAAACATATCTAAAAAGAGTTATGAATATAAGTAAAAAACAGAATTCTGTTTTTTTCAGGAAACTTGGAAAATAATAATATCTTTGTTTCTGATATTTTTGGCATTAATGTTGCTTAGTTTACCTATTTTGAATGTCCTCATATATGACTTTTTATTTCATAGTATGTTTTACAATTACTATTTGGTTTTCTTTTGTGTTTATTCTTATATTTTATCAGGGGTGGTTGTGTGGTTTTTTAGAAAAAATAAAGCAATTTGGAATCCAACTTTAGGGAAAATTATACTCACAAGTATTTTTTGTTTTCTATTTTCCTTGGTATATAGTACTTGGAGGTGTTTGGGTGGAGATTGTTTTAATTTAATAGGGGTTGGTTTATTTTATTCTTTGATTATACTTCCACTTCATTATATCTTTTCTTGTTTGGTTACAGAATTATTTAAGTTTGCGTATAATAATCTAAAAAACAACTTTTTATAACTCTTGTTTTTCAAGCAGTTCGCAAACTTTGCAAATATCCTTTGATGTGGGTTCCCCGCAGATTTTACAGTATTTTATTTTTCCTTTTTTAAGCATTTGTTTGTTTAGTGGAGGAATTATCAAATCCGCGAATTTTACAATCTGAAACAATGCACCGGGATATTTCTCTTCCAAATCATATAAATATTTCCGGATTGTTTTTCTCACAGATTCTTTTCCATAAGGACAAAGCTTCTCTTTGAAATAAGGTAGGTTCAAGGCATCGCAATAAGCAAAGACTTCTTTTTCAGGAATTTCCCTAAGGGGTTTAATTCTTGGGACAAATTTCTTTATTTTTTTGTTTTCTATTTTTGCCCCTATTCTTAAAAATTTATCGAGGTTTCCGAAAACAAAATTTAAAAATACAGATTCTGCTTCATCATTTAGGTTAAATCCAAATGCGATTTTTGTTGCTTTGTTTTCTTTGGCTTTTTTGTTGATTAAACTTCTTCTTAGAACCCCACAATAGGTGCAGGCATTTAGAGCTGGGTTATTCTTTATAATTTCTTTCAAAGATTTCCCAAATTCTTCTTTAAAAGAATATTTTTTCAAGGGGATTTTTAGCAATTTACAGGCTTCTTCAGCTTTTTTGATTGTCTCTTTTCTATAAGGACCTATTCCTTCGTCAATAGTTATTGCAAAAAGTTCCATATCTCTCCTTTTTTTGGCGATTTCATTCATAATATTCAGGCAAGCAATGGAATCTTTGCCCCCGGAAATTGCCACACAGATTTTATCATTTCTTGAGATAAGTTTGTTTATCCGGATATTCTTTTTTATTTTCTTCTCTATAGACTGAACAAAACAATCTTTGCATAAATCAACACCTTCATATTTTCTCCGGAAATAAGTCTTTTTTCCGCATTTGCAAACCATAATTTAAATGTAAAATTATTCTGTAACCAAAGAATTTTCCTGTTGTTTTTTATAATTATTCCTCTTTAGATTGCACCATTTCCTGTAATTGTTCTCTCCTTGGAATCTCTTAAATAAATATGAAAGTCTTCAAACAGGTTTTCCTGCTTGAGGTGTATTTTCTGCTGGTTAGTTAAATGAAGCAATGCAACAAAATATCTTGCGGTTTCAAGATTGTTTTTTTTACAAGTAAGATTATAAAAGCTGGTTTTGGTTATTTTTGAGAGTTCCTTAAAGACTTTTTCAACATAATCTTCAATATTTATTTCGATGAATTTTTGAAGGTTTTTTATTTTTTCTTCCCTGTTTAATTGTATTTGTTCTCTTCTTTCTTTACTTTCCATCACTTTCTCGAGAGATTTGGTTAGTTCTTCAAATGTTATATTTCTTATCGGTATCCTATTTATCGGAGCTTCAAGAAGGTCCAGTCCTTCTATATCCAGGGTTTCAGGAGTTCTTTCAAGCTCTTCTTCTTTAATCAAATACTCTGATTTTAGTCTCAAGAGAATAGCTGAAACTAAAATAAATCTGGCAGGAATCCTAAAATTTATCTCTTCCAGTTGAGATAGATATTTTAACAAAGACTCTGAAAGTTTTGAGATATCAATATTCCACGGATCAAGACCTTCTTCTATAATAATCTCTTTGATGACTGATTGAAAATCAGAACCATCAATAATCAATTGGAGTATATCCATATATTAAATTGTTTATTTCTTAAGTGTTATTGCGGCAATATTAAACAAGTTTACAATTAAGCAGTTCTGTTTATCGGGCTAAAACTTTTTTTATGTGAGGTATCCGGTTTTTCATTAAAATTCTGTGCCCGCAATGAGGACAAATAACTTTTTCTTCAATTTTTTCTATCTTTTCCCTGCATCTAGTACATGTATATGTCATTTTTTTCTGGATATTGCTACCGAACTTGGGCATACAATCAATACAGATCTTGGACCCATTACAATATCGCCATTGATGGCTATAACTGTTTTTTTAATCCGTTCTATTGCTCTTTTTAATTCACCAACATCTTTTTCTTTAAGTTCTTCAGTTTCAGCAAGGATAATTTTTCCTTCTCTAATTTCTTTTTGGATTTTTTCAGCATCCTTATAATCAGAGAGTTTTTCTATTTTAATTTCTATTCTACCCTCCTGAATTTTTGGATGTTCTATTATTTTATTGAAATCCATATAATCTCCATCATCTTCATCAACATCTTTTAAACCCCCTCCAAATATTTTTTCGAATACCATAATAAATAAAAAATTATATAAAAGGATAAAAGGTTCTGAAATACAGTGTAATCTTCAATTATGGCTGGTTTTGCTTTTCTCAATAGGTTTAACAATTGCATCAATAAGCTTTTCTGTAGATTTCTTGATTTCTTTTTTCTTCTTTCACTTCATTGAAAATTTTTCCATATTTTTCATTATTCTTCTGTATTTTTCATCAATAATATTAAATCTATCAAAGGTATCCTATAAATCCAACATCTAATCTTGTTTACTTAATATTTGTTTGGAATATACACCCTCCTTCTTGTGCAACTTCAATTAATTTTTTTAAACACTCGGCAGCACCATCCAATATTTTGTCTGTTCTTTTGATTTAATAATCTTTTAAAATCAACATATTTGGTGTCTGCATCAAGATATCTGATAGAAATATCATTTATTTTAATTAAAGTATTTTTGATATTAATTTGTTTTATAACTTCATCTATTTTATTTTCTTTAGGTTATTATCTTTTAAATTCTCTATATTCCCTTAGTATCTAATTTATTGGCAATATCAGCAATTGCAGATAAGATTTCCGGGCAAACTTTGACCGACATTAAATTTGCATTACAAATTATAGATCTCTTACATCAGAGATATTTAGATTAAGTTTGCTCGACAGGAATATTTTTGCACAAAAGCCTAGGACATAGAGAGGAATATTAATTCAATCAATATCTCCAAAACAGACCTGGAATTTAACGATTAAAAAACACTGAAATTATTTACAATTTAAAAATAAAAGCAAAACTTAAAAATATCAGTTTAAATCCAGAGAAATTAAATAATTTCACTTCAGAAACAATTAGATTAATTAATTTTAATCCATTTAAGGTAAAATTAAATATTTTCAACTATCATATTTTGTGTGGAACTGTTTCATAGTGACCATATATACTTTTATTTACAAGTATTTTTATAGCGACACACCGAATCCAGGAACCAACCTTATTAAGGTTTGGGGAGATTCTCTATGTATAAAAAAGGTGAAAATAAAATGCAAAAAATATTGAGCAAAATAGGAGTAGGTTTGATAGGAGCCGTTATGACAGGAGCTACATTGTTAGCACCAGCCATGGCAGCAGACTTGAGTGATTATCCAGCCCCTTTTGTAACAGATGGCACAACAAACATGTTAATGGTTGTTGGAGCTGACGCAAGCCCTGCAGATGTTGTAGGAGCAATAAATGTGGCTGTTAGATTAGGAGCAGAACCAGGAGAAGATGTAGCTATTAGCGGTAATTCTGTAACGGTTACTGGTGGCGAAGATAAAGATATTACTCTAGGCGGATCTATTGCTACTGAGTTTGGCATATTAAAAGATAATAATATAGCAGGGTTTCAGGATAGTAAAGTTAGATGGAATGGTAAGGATGTTGATATAGAAGAGACTTTATCTATAGATGGACTTGATATTATAACTTCAGATTCAGATAAAGATCTTGGTAGTGAGATTTATTTAGGTACTACAGGAACTCCAGCAGACTTTAAATATTCTTATATAATTGATGACAGTGATTTCGATTATGATCTCGTAAATAACACAGGTTCAAAAAAAATGGAAATAACATTCCTTGGAAAGTCTTTTGACTTAACAGGGGTAACAAATGCCACAACAGATACAATAACTTTCAAATTCGGAACTGATGTTGTTCTTGGTATGAGTGAATCAGCAACTATTGATGGGAACACAGTAACAGTAAATTCAATAGGCAGTACCAGTGTATCTGTGACAATGGGCACTGAAACAAAGATTATTTCAACTGGCAATGAATATGATTTCGGAGATATAACTGTAAAAGTAAATTCAATTCTTTACACCGATGATGCAGACAGTAGGCAGGCAGACCTGTCTATAGGTTCTGACATAGAAAAAACAGTTAAATCAGGCGATTCTATGGAGATATTTGGGGAACCTGAAGATGAAAACGATGCTGAATGGGTGTGGTATGTAAACGCAGATGACGCTGATGATGGAAAATTAACAATAGGCGCAAAATATAACCAGAAATTAAATGATCACAAAGATGATTTAAAAGTAAAAGGCGAATATTTCACACTTCCAAATGATTATGCAAAAGTATCTATTAGTAAGATAAATACAGAAGAATACACAACAATAGAAGGTGAATTTGATGATTATATAGATTTGGATCAATTAGAAGATGGGACAACAACTACAGCATATACTTCTTTGAGTGGTTTTGTGTTAACTTCAGATCATTCAGAGACAGGGATGAGAGTAAATGTGAGCGGAACTTTAACAGAAACAGACAAAGTATACTTGTTGAAAAATGGTACCAATGTAATAGGAGCTTTTGATAATTCAGATAACAAACAGCAAATATTCTATACAGGCAATGGCACTAATTATCAGGTAACTG
>CAZLSF010000052.1:0-6900 GCA_964562245.1 uncultured archaeon
GAAGAAACCAGGCGATTAAAATGATAACCTTTGCATGTAAGAAGATAAAACAGGAAGAGTTAATAAGATGTTCCTTTAATTTGAATAAAACTGAATATAATGTTTTAATGTTTTTGTTGAAGAAAAATCGGAAATGTTCTGTAATCCAAATATCCGAAGCAATGAAGTTAGAACGAACCACCGTGCAAAAAGCCCTTAAGAATCTTCTAACCAAAAAACTTGTTAAAAAATGGAAAAGGAACCTGACAAAAGGAGGTTGTTTATATTTGTATATGGTAATTAATAAGGAAGAGATTAAGAAAAATATGAGAGATATCATCCATAACTGGTATCGAGAGATTGAAAAACAGATAAAAAGTCTATAATATTTATTTCAGAATTGTTGGGTTATTAGGACTGCAGAGTCTCAGGAAGGCTATGATTTTAGCAGAGATTTAAATAATTAATTTTAAAAACATATTTAAATGCGGGAGTGTCCGAGTCTGGAATTATTTAATGTTTTTTACTTATAATACTATGAAATTAAAATTAAGTAAAAAAATAATTGAAAATTATCCTGAATTGAAAATAGGTATAGTTATAGCGGAAAATATTTCTAATTATGGTGAAATAACACCAGAATTATTACAAATAAAAACCAAATCAATTAAAAATTTGCAGGAACTATATACTTTAGAGACTTTATCTCAGGATACAAGAATTAAGGATTGGAAAGAGACTTATAGATCTTTTGGAGCAAAACCAAAGAAACACACCCCTACAGCTGAAGCCATAATAAAAAGAGCATTAAAAGAAGGAGATATTCCTACAATCAATCCCATTGTAAATTGTTATCTTATAGCGGAATTAGATTATTTTTTGCCTTGTGGAGGATATGATTTGGAAAATGTAAATAATGATATTGAATTAAGATATTCAAAAGGTAATGAAGAATTTATTCCACTTGGAGCAAAAACTATTGAAAAAACTTACGAAGGTGAAATTATATATTCAGATTCTTTGAATATTCTGACTCGAAGATGGAATTATAAAGATTGTGATTACACAAAAATAACCCCTAAAACAAAAAATCTTGCTTTATTCATAGAATCTCCAACTAAAGCGTCTGAAATTTTTTTAGAAGATCAGACCAAAAGAACTTCTGAATTAATTAGAAACTTTTGCGGTGGCAGTGTAAAATATTTTGTAATAGATATGAGTAAGAATGAATATGAACTTATTTAAAGATGAAATTTCTAAAAAGAATGAAGTAGAATATAAATTGAGACGTTTTATTTATGAATTAAGGAAAACTATTCCAAGAAGAAAAATAAATTTTAAGAAAATAGGATATTATGATGATTTAACAACCAATCTTTAAGGTAATTCTACTAGACGTTATTTAGTGGAATTAAGAGCTATTGGATGCGAATGGGCTCTTAAAGGTGGTGGATGTTCTATGTGTGGGTATATTGTTAGAACCACCTAAGGAAATTATATAAATTCAGAGGATATAATAAATCAGTTTAAAAACTGGCATAAAAAAATGAATTTTAAGAATCATCCTGTACTTTGTTTATATAATATGGGTTCCTTTTTAAATGATTATGAAATACCTTCTAAAGCAAGAAAAGAAATATTGGAAATTATCAATAAAAATAAAGATATAAAAAAGATAACTTTGGAAAGTAGACCAGAATATGTTACCAAAGAACATTTAGAAGAATTAAAAAAATTAATTCCAAATAAAATGATTGAAATTGGGATGGGGTTAGAATCTTCAGATGATTTTGTTAGAGAAGTAATAATAAATAAAGGGAATATATTAAAAGATTTTAAGAGAACCGTCAAATTAATTAGAGTTAATAAATTAAATTCTTTAGCTTATATTCAAGTAAAACCACCGTTTTAACAGAAAAAGAAGCAATAAAAGATGCTATCAAGATCGCTAAGTTTTGTTTTAATTTAGGCTTGGATGCTATTTCTTTTGAGCCAACATCATTACAAAAATTTACTTTACCCTATTATCTATTTAAAAAAGAAAAATATAGAGTTTCATGGCTTTGGAGTGTGATAGAAATTGCGAGAAAAACTTCAAAATTAGGAGAAATAAGATTGGGAGGCTACGAATATTTACCTAAACCAGACATTACTGCATTTAATTGCAAAAAATGTTCAACAAAAATAAAGAGTTTAATTGATCAGTTTAATGGAACTTATGATATTACCATTTTTGATAATTGTCACTGTAAATGTAAAAATATTTGGGAAAAAGAATTAATTAAAGAAGATGATAGGAATATTTATGTTAGGATTTTAGAAGATTTGAAATAGTTGTCTGTATCATCTATTGATTGCAGTTAATATTTTTAAGAATTTCCTATTTTGAGATTATTTAAAATAAGAGAATGTAAATATAGCTTGTTATTTGTATTTAAGTTTAAGGATTAATAGAGAGATTACGAGTAATGCTTCAAGTGTTATGGTTATTATAAGATAATAATTTTTAATTCCAATACCCTATACAATCCACATAAAAGATTTATGAGCTATATTATAGTCCAAGCTAAGGAGATATCTTTAGTGGATTTTGTTTTCAATGATTTTATTACTTGTGGTATTAATGATATGATAATGAGAATTCCTCCTAGATATCCTATAAATTCCATATGTTAATTGCCTGCGGGTTGTGGAATTATCATCTGGGTTTTTGAATAAGAGGGGTTATCTGGAGGAAATAGAGGTTAATTGTTTATATAGCAACAAATCTATAATATAACTAATATTTTACTAATCTAATTTTAAAAACATATTTAAATGCGGGAGTGTCCGAGTCTGGCCAAAGGAGCAGGACTTAAGTAATTAAGTTAGGAGAACTATGTTCGATGATTTCAAGAAATCCTGTACGTTAGTCGTTGCGAGGGTAGGGTCTTTTGATATGAACAGAAGCTTCCTCACTCGAATCCCTTCTCCCGCATTATCTTTTTGTTAAAAATACAATATTTCAGTATTATGAACAGGGACAAAATTATGGATTTTCTTAGAGGAGAATTTATAGGGAAAAATATTGAGATTATTGACAGCTCAAATAAGGATTTAATTGGGATAAAAGGAAAGATTGTTGATGAGACAAAAAATATGTTTGAAATTGAGAATAAAAAGGTTACAAAAAAAGTCCAGAAGAAAATCTGCAAGTTTAGATTTCTTCCTGAGAGACTTGTTGTTGATGGCAAGATAATTAATTGTAGACCCGAAGACAGAATCAGCAGGAAATTTAAGGATTGGTAAGATGATAGCTTATGTTTTATATTCCGGGGGTCTTGACTCAATAATTGCAATTAAATTATTGCAGGAACAAAATATTAAAATTGTTGCGGTTCATTTCACTTCCCCTTTTTTTGAGAATGAAAAATTTTGCAGGGAAACCGCAAAGGAACAGGGATTTAAATTAATCGTAAAAAAACTTGACAGAAAATATTTAAATATGATAAAAAATCCTACGCATGGTTATGGTTCTGCAATAAATCCGTGCCTTGATTGCCACATGTATATGTTAAATGAAATCAAAAAAATCGCAAAAGAAGAGATGATTGTTACTGGCGAGGTTATGGGGCAGAGACCTTTTTCTCAGAAACCCAGAGATTTGCAGTTGATAGAAAAAGAAGCAAAATTAAAAAATAAAATCCTAAGACCTTTATCAGCAAAACTTCTTCCTGAAACAATCTATGAAAAAAAAGGACTTGTGAACAGGGAAAAACTTTTAGATATAAGCGGAAGGGGGAGGAAGAGACAGCTTGAGTTTGCAAAAAAATACAAACTTAAATATCTTACTCCTGCTGGAGGATGTCTTCTTGCAGATAAAGAATTTGCAAAAAAATTAAAAGATTTATTTAAACACAAAAAAAGAATTTCCGATTTGGATTTGGATTTGCTAAAATTGGGGAGACATTTTAGAATTTCAGAAAACAAGATAATTGTTGGCAGAAATGAAAATGAAAACAAGAGAATTACTGAACTAAAAAATAAAGGAGATTTTATCTTTGAAGTTGAAGGAATAGGACCAATAACCCTGTTGCAGGGGAAAAAGACAAAGGAGGCGATAAAACTTGCGGCTGAATTGACTTTGTCTTACTCCAAGGAAAAAGACGTTATTGTAAATTATGGGAAAAAATTGGAAAAAATAATTAAAGTCAAGAAAATTGGAAGAAAAGAAATAGAAAAATTTAAGATTTAGTTCCCACTACAATCAATTACAAACCAAATAATTCAATAATCCAATCATTCAATTTAATTATATTGGTTTTTCCATAGGATTCTTTGCTCACAATATCTCTTTTTACAAGATTTTCGAGAACTCTGAAGACCTGCACTTTAGATAAACTTGTCTCTCTTGTTAATTTTGACTGCAGGCAGGAGCCTTTGTTGTCAATAAGTTTGGTTATAATTTCTTTCTCTTCTTTCTCAAAAAAATTCAGGATTATTTTTTTATCTATTTTATTTTCGTATTTTGGGAAAAAGAAATAATATACTAAAGTGCCTATTAATAAACCAATTGAAGCGAGGAAAGGAATGAATATTGGAATTGGGATAGCGCACCCGCATATATTCCCGCTTGATATCTCTGTCTGCACATACAGGGAACTTGCAGCTACGATAAACACAAAAACCGAAAGAATCAGGATTCCAAGTATTAATTTTTTCTCTTGTTCCATAAGGTTTCATATTTTGAAACTTAAATATATATATGGTTTCAGCGTAACAGATTTATGAGAAAAGAGATATTCATCCTATCTTTGTTAATAATAAGTGCAATCTTACCTGCAGTTTCAGCTCAGGAAGATAATACTATATGCACTCTTTATTTTACCTATATTGGGTGTCCAAATTGCGCTTATGTAGACCCAATTGTTTTAACTGAGTGGATGGAAAAATATCCCAATTTGGTTGTAATTGAATATATGTGGCATGGAGGAGATTGGCAGGACCCAAATTCCCAGTTTTTTGGAGAATATACTCAAAAATACAAAACTCAGGCTGCGGTTCCCCAATTTATTATTAGCAAAAATAATATTAAGTTAGGCAGGCTTGATGTTCCAACCGCGGAAGAAGATATTAAAACAAAAGAATCCAATCCTTGTCTTTTACTTGATAAATCGATGTCATTTGAAGAACTTAATCTAAAAGAACTCAAAGCAAAACCTAAAATTTGGGCTAATGGGAGAATTTTGATTAAACAAGGATCTGACTGGATTTTTCAATGGAATGGGGAAAAAATATCGGAAGATGAAATAGGAAATAAAACTCTTAATAATTATTTAATAAAAGAATTGCTTTTCACAGAAGATATTTCAAAAATTCTTAAAGGCAAAAAATTTGAAATTGTGAAGCCTCAGAGAGCCAATTTTTCAGGCAGTGCTTTTGCAGGTTCTAAATATATACCTTATGTTGAGTTTGAAAATGCAATAAAAATAAATTTACCTGAAACTGAATCGGTTACTGAATCAACACAATCTGGAGAAGATGAAAAAGATAATGAAGTAATTTCAAAAGGAGAAATCATTGAAATTCCTTTTATTGGAAAAATAAAAACTGGTGAAGTTTCCTTGCCGGTTCTTACCATATTCTTAGCTTTAGTTGATGGACTTACAAACCCTTGTGGATTTTTTGTTTTGTTTTTTCTTTTAGCGGCTCTGTTGGGGTTGGCAGGATCAAGAAAAAAGATTTTTATAGTTGGTGGTATTTTTATTTTCTTTTTCGGTTTGTATTATTTCTTGTTCATGGCAGTTTTACTCAATGTTTTTGTACTGGGAAAAGAGATAGCTATGTTAACCCTATTTGCTGGCATTATATGCATCTTTGCGGGTTTATTAAATATTAAAGATTATTTTTTCTTTCAAAAAGGAATTTCTTTTTCTCTATCCAAAGATGAAAGATTAAAACTTTCTGAAAGGGTAAAAAATTTAAGTTTAGCAAAGTCCATCCCTGCTTTAATCTTGGGAACAATCATAATAGCAAGCACAGTAAGCCTTGTTGCAATTGCATGCACTTTTGGAATTCCATTAGCTTACACAAAAATTTTAACTTCAAGTTCTTTATCTTATCTGCAATATTACCTTTATTTGGTTTTCTATAACATAATCTATATTATCCCTATGGCAATAATAGTTTCAATTTTTGCTGTAACCTTGGGGAAAAAGAAATTTGGAAAGACTTGGGTAAAAAGGCTAAAACTTATATCTGGACTGATAATTTTATTTTTAGGTTCAGTTTTAATTTGGAATTACACTTTATTGGAAAATGTTACTTTCTTATTTAATATTATAATTTTGGCAGTAATTCTGGCAGGGTTAATTATATTTTTTAGTGAAAATTTTAAGAAATTTAAACACAGGGAATAATAATAGATATAAAGAAAGAGAGGGGTGTTTTTTATAATGATTTTCTTATTTGAATCCACTTCACTTTGTGTTTAATAGAAGTTCCTTTATTGACAATATTGTTTTATTTAAGGCGCAATAAACAGAAAAAATAAGTATATATTGTTTATTACTTGTAATAAATTTATAGAGATGGCATTAAAATCGCTAAATCCGTTAAACTTATTCTATAATATTTTTAGATATAAAAGAGATTCTATTCTAAAAGAACCACAAGTAAATTCAAAATATCCTTTAGAGGAATTAAGTAAATATGTTGGAGAATTAATAAAAGTATATCAAATAGATAGAGAACCGGAGATCTCTATTTTAAAGTTCCCTCCAGGTAAAGAATTTTTTTATCTTGAAAATAATGATCAAGATTATATTGAAGCTGGTGAAGAATCAGGTTATCATATAGTTTATTGGGATAGGATATATCCTAATAATGGTGGACGGTCTGCTGTGAGATTAATCGAAGATAAATATGGCAATGAGATTTATA
>CAZLSF010000053.1:0-1732 GCA_964562245.1 uncultured archaeon
TTTGGAAACAATGACTTCACAATGCCATTAAAACACGGAAACAATGACATCAGAATGTTATTAAATATATTAATAACTATTATGGACCTGACTGATTTGGATAGATTCAATCCCTGGTGGAAAACAGGAAAAGTAAAAGCTGATTTATTGAAAGACTATAAAAGAAAACTCTATCCAAAAATTAGCGAATATGTTGATAAAAGACAGATTCTTTTAATTCAGGGGCTAAGAAGAGTTGGAAAAACAATAATCATGTTTCAGTTAATTCAAAACCAGCTTAAAAAAACAAAATCAGCCAATATTCTCTATTTTTCTTTTGATGAAGTCGCTTATGACCTTAAAGAGGTTTTAAAAACCTATCAGGAAATTATTTTAGGAAAAACCTTTGAGAATACAAAAGAAAAAATTTATTTGTTTCTGGATGAAATACAAAAAGTTGAGGATTGGGAAAACAAACTAAAAGTTCTTTATGATTTATACCCAAATCTCAAAATATTTATATCCGGCTCCTCATCAATAAATCTCCGTAAAAATTCAAGAGAAAGTCTGGCAGGCAGGTTATTCTCTTTCATATTACCTCCTCTTGAATTTGATGAATTCTTAGAGCTTAATGGCATGGATATTAAAAAAATAAAAGCAAAACCAGAATTATGGAAAAACGAGATATTGCCTATGTTTCATAGATATGCTAAATTCGGGGGGTTCCCTGAACTGGCGACAGAAAAAAATGAGAAATTTGCAAGAGATTATATACTCAATTCAGTGATTGAAAAAATAATATATAAAGATATTCCTGAAGAATTCAACGTGAAAGAACCTGACTTGCTGAAAAGACTGTTGTATATTGTGGGGAAAAAACCCGGGATGATTATAAATTTTAAGGATATTGGAAGAAATCTTGGGAGAGATGAAAGAACAATAGCCAATTATTTTGAATATCTGGAACAGAGTATGCTGGTTAAATTTGTATTTAATTACCGGACTTCTCCAATTGCAACAATGAGAAAATTAAAAAAGGTGTATTTCAATACACCCAATCTGATATTTGCGCTAAATTATTCAGAGCTTATGCCGGAGGTTCTTGAAAATGTTGTAGCGGTGAAATTGGATGCAAAATATTTTTATAGAAACTCTTATGAAGTTGATTTTATAAAAGAAAATGGAGAATTATCCGCTATTGAAGTCAAACTGGAAGCCAAAAAACTGAAACAGTTAAAAAAATTAGGTTCTGACAAAAGTTTTTTAAGGAAAATAAAGAAAAAATATATTGTTGATATAGAAAAGGAATGCGTTGAAGAAGGGATAAAAATAATTCCTATATGGAAATTCCTTTTGGATATAGAATAAAATCCTTAAATTACAATTCCTTCTTTAACAACTTCTCTTATAATAATAATTGTTGGCATATATTCGGATTTCAATCTTTATGTGGGTTGAAATGTTAAGTATTTGAACCATAGGTTATTGTTCTTACTAAATGTACTGGCATTGTGAAGATTAATATAAATACTTGCAGTATTTCATGAAGTATACCTGACAGGTATTATATTTAATAAGTATATATTGTAAAATTCTACAATAGGGAAAAAGAAATGGAGATACTGGAAAACCTAAAAGGGGATTTTAGAATTGGTGTAATGGGCAGACCCATCAAATATTTTGAGTTGGTTAATAGAGAGTTAATTCTATGAAAGTCTGCAAGGAACTCGGTGAGAAATCAGAATATGTAAAA
>CAZLSF010000053.1:1832-5416 GCA_964562245.1 uncultured archaeon
AGATTTTGAGGGCAAAAAAGTTTATTGCTTTGATTTAAAGGATCTGGAAAAATCCATAAATTCGGAATACACATAAACTTTGGATAAATAATCACATATATTTATTAGTATTATAATATTTAGTATTATGATACTAAAATTTGTTGACAGGGAAAATGAACTTGGAATACTAAAAAATTCATTATACAAACCAATTTTAGTTTATGGCAGAAGAAGAATAGGAAAAACCGAATTAATAAAACAGTTTATAAAAAATAAAAAAGTATTCTATTTTATTTGCCATAAAAATAAATTGCAAACTGAATTTCAAAGATTTGTTGCAAAGTTTAATAAAGAGTTTAACATATTTATTGAAGCAAAAAACTTTGAAGAATTTTTTGAGCAGATAAGAAATAAAGAAATAATTATTGTGCTTGATGAATTTTCATATTTAGTAGAAAAAAATCCTGAGGTAAATTCAATATTCCAAGAGATAATAGATGAAATTATTAAAAAGAGTGATCTGACATTAATTTTCTGCGGGTCTCTTATAGGAACAATGGAGTCTCTTCTTTCTTATAAAAACCCCCTGTATGGAAGAATAAAAACAAGATTAAAATTAAAAGAGATTGATTTCAAATATCTAAAAATTTTTCTTCCTGATTATTCGATAGAAGATATAATAAAAGTTTATGCCTGTGTTGGTGGGATACCTGCTTACATTTCCGAGTTTAATGACAAAATATCATTCATGGAAAATTTGAATAAGTTATTTTTTAGGAAAGAATCTTTTTTTTATGATGATGCCGAGAGAATTCTTAAAGATGAACTCAGAGAACCGGATATTTATTTTAGAATAATAGAAGCCATAACAAATGGAGAGACAACATTAGGTAAGATAGCATCATATGCTCATATAGATATTACCAATTTACCCAAACATTTAAAAATTCTGGAAAAAATGGATATTGTTAAAAAAATCAATCCTTTATTTTTAAAGAAAGGATTGTGGAAAGTTGCGGATAATTATTTCAATTTTTGGATAAACTTTATTTATCCATATTCAGAAGAAATCGAACTTGGAATCTATAAATTTCCTTATGAAAAATTCAATTGTTATGTTTCATTTGTTTTTGAAGAAGTGTGTAAACAGGCAATTATTGAGATGACCCAAAAGGGCAAATTTGGTTTTACCAAAACAGGAAGGTGGTGGTATGAAGATAAAGAGATTGATCTGGTTGCTTTGAATGAATTAAACAAAGAGATTTTATTCGGAGAATGCAAATGGAAAGAAAAAGTTAATTCTATGAAAGTCTGCAAGGAACTCGGTGAGAAATCAGAATATGTAAAATGGCATAATGAAGAAAGAAAAGAGAGTTTTGCCGTCTTTGCAAAGAGTTTCAGCAAAAAGATAAAAGATTTTGAGGGCAAAAAAGTTTATTGCTTTGATTTAAAGGATCTGGAAAAATCCTTAAAATGAAATTCCCAGCCCTGAGGAAGTGTAACTAAATTAAGTCTATATTACAGAATCATGTAAAATAGGAACAAACTAATTGATTTTTTGACAGGAATATTTTCCTGTAAACTTATTATATTTTCTTTAGTCCAAGTTTTTTTCTGTAGAGTAAAATTCCAACTATTATTGCTAAAATTCCTCCAATTATTGAACATTCAATACAAATTTTTTGTTCATTAAAACAGATTTATCACAGATTTGTCTTAAGTGCCAAGAGCCACTTATCTTAAAATAATAGTTCTCAACTCTTTTTCCAATTTCCTGAACTGCTTTTATGGCAGGGACAAAATCTCCATCTCCAGAGACTAAAATTGCTGTATCATAAGCATTTTTGTATGCCAAAACAATTAAATCCGTTGCCAAATGAATATCATCTCCTTTCACAAAATACATGGGTTTTCCATTTATTACTCTTTTTTGGAGTCTTACCAAAATTAATTTAAAGTTTGAAATTTTTCTCAGTTTTTCAAAAAATTCCTGTTGCTTCTGATATTTTTTCTTGTCAAAACTCCAGTCCAGGGGTGCATTGTAATAATAAGTTCTTATTAACATCCTATCTCCAACCAGTTTCTTTCCGAATTTTGAAAAATCTATTTCATTAATTTCTATATTCCTTTTTAATCCATGATAAAAATTACTTCCATCAATGAAAATAGCAATTCTATCAGACATAAGAAATAACAGAATTAAATGTATAAAAACCAGATATTGCCGAATCCATATTGGGGAAGATATAAAACCCAGTTTTACTAGTTACCAGATTATATACTTCTGGCAATTCAGCAACACTGGGGAGGATATAATAATACATACTTTAAAAGTATTTATAGGTTTTTATACTTGAATATTGGGATTTATTTCAATTTCTTCTTTAATCCAAGTTTTTTTTGTATAGCAAAATTCCCAAGATTGCTGTTAAAATTCCGCCGATTATTGCTGTCAAAATTGCTGGATTTGTCAAAATTGCATAACCTGTTGGAAGTGTTGTTTCTGGAACAACATAATTTATTGTGTCATAAACAATTGTTGAATTGCCAAATTCATTTCTGCACTGGAAATATACTGTTTTTGTTCCCGGGGCTTCTGATAGTGTCCAGTCTCTTATTGTTGCGTAATCTTCCCAATTACTCCACTCAATTCCATCATTATTCAGTCTGCATTCTGTTGCATTTTCTGCAGATAAAGTCAGAGTTACATTTCTGGAATCTGTTGTTTCATTTCCTTCATTTATTACAATTGTCAGGTTAACTGGAACAGAATTTGTTAAATTTTCAGGAATTTCTGGTTTTTCTTCTTTTACAAAAATTTCCGGCTTCTTCGCAATTGTCAAGGTGAAATTGGTTGATAAATTTAACTCATCACCATTTGCATGAATTGTAAAATATTTTGTTCCAATTTCTGCATCTTCTGGAACAGAAATTGTCATTGTCCAGAATTTTATTTCCCCGACGCCTAATTTTTCTTTACTTGGGGTTATACTTATCCAATTTTCCACTTCAGAATCTGTAGCAAAAACCTCAAAATTTTTTATATCTCTGTTTCCAACGTTTCTGATTTCTATTGGAAAGTTTCTTGTTTCATTTTGTTTCATTGTTGCTCCTGTCGGAGTTATTGTTAAATAGGATTTTTTTGAATCTGAATGATGTCCTGCTTTGTACCCTCCAGCTGGAACAACCACTGGCGGAGAATTTTTTACTATATTTATATCTGAATTAAAAAGACGCTGGTTTAATCTGATATCTCTTGCAGGTATATAAAGAATATACTTGCCGCTTCCAATCTTAGAAGTATTCCATGTTGCATTATAGATTTGGTTATCTGTTGTTGATAAAGCAACAGTATAATTATGAGTATTGCTCTCTTCTGAAAACAGCACTTCAGCATTTAAGAGATTAAAATAATGGGTGATATTTGCAGTAACATAAACTAAATCACCCATTGTACTTACAGAAACATCTGAAATCCATAATACAACTGAGTTTAATCTCCCCGGAGTTCCACCATCAGGTATGCTTTCGCCCCAATTATCTGAAGAATTTGAATTGCCCAAGCAATCTTTTCTCTCCAAGGTTTTGTTGTTTCCATCCGC
>CAZLSF010000053.1:5516-6715 GCA_964562245.1 uncultured archaeon
TTCCACCCGTATAATTGATATATCCCGCCAACAATTTTTTTCCACAAAGTTCCCAACTATTTAGATTTATTGATTCATTTGTTGGATTAAAAATTTCAATCCATTCAGAATAATCATCTCCACCCTGCTCATTGCTTGGATTATACATTACTTCATTAATCACAATTGAAGATCCATATATTGGCGCCCCTGTATAAAAAATAAAATCTGTTCCAGCAGAAGTTGCCTGATAGGCATTGCCAACAGAGTCTCCAAAACATATATCCAGCTTCAAAAGTTTTGTCTCTCCAATAGACAAAGGACCCAAAAATATTCCTGTTCCAAGTTCGGTAAGAGTTTTTTGAGCAATAAGACCCCCATCATAAATTACATCAACATCCAAAACATCTGTTAATCTTGGTTCTGCACCAGTAAGATTACAAAACCCATTTGGTTCAATTGGCGTGCAGTTATTTGTGAAATTAGCAAAAAACAGTATTTCTTCCATTGCTATATCTCCTGTGTTGCTTAAATTTATCTGTTCTGAAAAGCATGTTCCCGGAAGCATATTTGGTATATTAAATAGGGTATCTTCAGGAGAAATAGTCAGGTTTATTTGTGCAGAGGCAAGACTTGGGAGAAACATTAAAATCATCCCCAAAACAAAAACTTCTTTTCTCATGGTTTGTTGGTTACATTGAAATACAAAGAAATATTTGTGAAATTTGAATTTCCAAAAGTGTCATTTGTCCAGATTTTGGTCCAGTTATAAATTCCTGTTTGATTTGTGTAACAATTTCCTGTTGTTCCACCTGTTTTGTTGCAAATTATATAATATTCGTCCCCATTTTTATCTGCTGTCAGGTTTCCAAAAGGTTCTATATAAAATTTCACAGTATCCACTCCAAAAAAATCAGTTATTGTTGCATTTAATTTTACTGAATTATTTACTGAAACTGAAGTATTATTTACAGCATAATTTGAAATTTTTGGCGGTGTTGTATCTAATTTAATTGTTCTTGTTTCGGTTTTATTTGAATTTCCAAGAGTGTTGTTTGCTGTTGCGTTCAGGTAATAGGTTCCGTCATCAAGATTTGTGAAGTTGTAGAAAAATCCTGTTGAATTTGTGAAATTGTAGAGTAAATCTGTTGAATTGTAAAGATAGATTGTTACATTTGCAAGGTTTGTGTCTGATGCTGTTACATTTGCTTCAATGTAAT
>CAZLSF010000054.1:0-6649 GCA_964562245.1 uncultured archaeon
ATAGGGAGTGCAACTTGTTTTAGTAACGCCACCAACACCTTCAGGCAATTTGCCAAGTTCGGGTTTTATTTTTGGATTATAAGATACTCCAAAATATTCTTTTGAGATATACTTTACATAATTATCAAGATAATTTTCTTCTTCTTGTGATAGTCCTATTGGTATTTCCATAATTCTAAATACAAAATTTTTAAATAATTTATGCTTCTCAAGAATTGCAGGTTTATAATCACCCAGAATGAAAAAAGAGAAATTCTGGAGAATAAGGATATTTTAATTGAAAACGGGAAAATACTGGAAATAGGAAATTATCTGAGTAAAAAAGATGAAGTGGTTGATTGCTCAAATAAAATACTAATTCCGGGACTGGTAAACTGCCATACCCACACGGCAATGAATCTTTTGAGAGGTATTTCAGATGACAAAAATCTTCAGGAATGGCTGAACGAAGATATCTGGCCGAGGGAAGCAAAGTTGAACGGTGAACTTTGTTATCATGGAACTTTACTTGCAGCAGCGGAAATGTTGTTAACTGGAACAACCTGTTTTAATGACATGTACTTTTATATAGGGGATATTGCACGAGCCGCGGAAAAATCCGGGATGAGATGTTTTCTTGGTCAGGTAATGTTTGATTTTTTTGATGAGGGAAAAACACGAAAAATTGTTGAGGACTCTGAAAAGGAAATCAGAAAAATTTTTGATTTGAAAAATGAGAGAATAAAACCAACTGTGACGCCCCATTCCATAGAAACCTGTTCTGATGAATTATTAACACAGAGCGGAGACCTTGCGAATAAATACAATTTGCTTCTTCACATGCATTTATCTGAAACAGAAAAGGAAGTAAATGATTGTCTGAAAACCAGAGGAAAGAGACCCTTAATCTTACTCAACGAACTTGGTTTGCTGAAAAATAAATTTATCGGCGCTCACGGGATTCATTTCAATCAGGAAGAAATAGATATTCTGAACAGAAACAAATCTTTTATTATATATAATCCCTGCTCAAATGCAAAACTTGCAAGCGGAATCTGCTCTACAAGAGAATTAAAATATCTATGTCTTGGAACTGATTCAGTTGCGAGCAACAACAATTTAAATTTGTTTGAGGAAATGAAATTCGGAGTCCTTCTGCAAAGGGTAAAATACAAAAATGTTGCGACAATGAGCACCCAAAGAATTTTTGATTCCGCAACAATAAACGGTGCAAGGGCTTTAGGAGTTGAAAAGGAAATAGGAAGTATTGAAATTGGGAAAAAGGCAGATTTGGTTTTAATCGATAAGAATAATATTTTCTTGAACCCGAATTACAACATAATTTCCAATTTAGTATATTCCTTTAACGGAACCATATCTGATGTGATTATTGACGGGAAATTTATTGTAAGAAACAGGGAAATTTTGAACTTTGATTTGGAGGAATTGATTGGTAAAGTTGAAGGGTTTAAGGAATTGTTTTAATACTTATTTTAATTTTGTGAAGATTAAAAAATTATCTTAATTAGTTTTATGGGAGGGAACAAAACTGGAAAAATTAATAAAACTGAAAAACACAAGAAACAAGAAAAGGAAGATTCAAAATATAAAGAATCAGAAGAAAATTATCTTGAACAGTTAAAATATTTGCAGGCGGATTTTGAAAATTACAAAAAGAGAATTTCAAGAGAAAGAGAAGAATTTATAAATACTGCAAATGAAAATCTGATAAAAGAATTATTAACCGTTCTGGATGATTTTGAAATGGCAAATACTCATGCAAAAAATAAAGAGGATTTAGAGGGGTTAAATTTGATTCATAAAAATCTCTTGAAAATTCTTGAGAAATTTGGGCTAAAGAAAATTGAAACTAAGGGTAAAAAGTTTGATCATAATTATCATGAGGTCCTGCTAAAAGAACCATCAGATAAAGAGGAAGGAGTTATTTTAGAAGAATTGCAGGCAGGTTATCTACTAAACGGGAAGGTGATAAGGCATTCAAAAGTTAAGATTTCCGGCGGGAAAACCAAATAGTTTTAAAATTTAATTATAAAACTACTTTAAATTTTTTTGCATTAATTATTAATGGCAAAAGAGAAGATTATTGGGATTGATTTAGGAACCTCAAACTCACAGGCTTCTGTAATGCTTGGGGGAAAACCAACAATAATACCTTCAGCAGAGGGTTCTACCTTATATGGGAAAGCTTTCCCTTCAGTTGTTGCGTTTACAAAAGATGGTCAGTTGCTTGTTGGGGAGCCGGCGAGAAGGCAGGCTATTTCAAACCCAGAAGGGACGGTATTAGAAGTAAAGAGGAAAATGGGAGAAGATTATAAATATAAAATTTATGGAAAGGAATATACACCGCAACAGATATCTGCTTATATTTTGCAGAAAATAAAGAAAGATGCTGAGGCTTTTATAGGAAGTCCTGTTAAAAAAGCAGTTATAACTGTTCCAGCTTATTTTGATGACAACCAAAGAACCGCAACAAAAGATGCGGGAAAAATCGCAGGTCTTGAGGTTGTAAGATTAGTCAATGAACCAACTGCAGCTTCAATGGCTTATGGTCTTGACAAAAAAGAGGAGGCGAAGATTCTTGTTTTTGATTTAGGTGGAGGAACTCTTGATGTTACAATAATGGAATTTGGTGATGGCACTTTTACTGTTCTGGCAACACACGGGGATACTCATTTAGGTGGTACTGATATGGATAAAGTGCTTATGGATTATATAACTGAAGAATTCAAAAAACAAGAAGGTATTGATTTAATGAGTGATACCGTAGCAGTGCAGAGAGTAAAGGAAGCCGTGGAAAAGCAAAGATTGAACTTTCAACAATTCTTGAAACAGAAATTAATTTACCTTATATTACTGCAACAAAAGAGGGACCAAAGCACCTTGTTATGAAAATTACAAGGGCAAAACTTGAGGAACTTGTTGAGCCAATTGTTGAAAGATGCAGGAAACCAATTGAGCAGGCAATAAAGGATTCAAAATTATCAAAGGAGAAGATTAATAAAGTTATTTTAGTTGGGGGTCCAACAAGGATGCCAATTGTCCAAAAATTTATTGAGAATTTTGTTGGGAAACCTGAAAGAGGAATTGACCCAATGGAATGCGTTGCACAGGGAGCTGCAATTCAGGGAGCTGTTCTTTCCGGTGAAGTGAAAGATTTGGTTTTGTTGGATGTAACTCCTTTAACATTAGGCATTGAAACTCTTGGAGGTGTTATGACACCTTTGATAGAAAAAAACACAACAATACCAGTAAAGAAAAGCCAGATTTTTTCAACAGCGGCCGATATGCAGACTGCAGTTACAATTCATGTTTTACAGGGAGAGAGACCAATGGCAAGAGATAATACAAGTTTAGGTAATTTTAATCTTGTGGGAATCCCTCCAGCACCAAGAGGTATGCCTCAGATAGAAGTAACTTTTGATATTGATGCAAGCGGGATATTAAATGTAAGTGCAAAAGATATGGGAACTGGAAAAGAACAGAAAATGACAATTACAGCATCAACAAAATTATCTGAAGATGAAGTTGAAAAAATGATTAAGCAGGCGAAGGAACATGAGGAAGAAGATAAAAAAAGAAAGGAGGAAATAGAAATAAGAAATAATGCGGACTCAATAATTTATACAACAGAAAAAACATTATCTGAATTAGGCGATAAACTGCCGAAAGAACAAAAAGAAAAAATTGAAAATAAACTTAAAGAAGTAAGAGATGTTTTGAAAGAAAAAGATACTGCCAAGATTAAAGAGAAAACTGAGGAACTTACAAAAGTTGTTCAGGAAGCCGGAGCATCAATTTACCAGCAGGCTGCCCAGCAACAGGCTCAGGAACAACAGGCAAAACCAAAAGAGGAAACAAAAAAAGATGGGGATGAAAAAGTAGTTGATGCAGAATACAAAGTTGATGAGGATAAGGATAAAAAAGAGGAGAAGAAATAGCAGATATTTTAATTAAGGTTATATCACAAAACTTAAAGTTACACCATAAAAAAACAATCCATTATAATAATGAAACAAAAAAATGTTGACAGAATAAAACTTAAAAATAAAGAAATAATTCTTATAGGTACTATTCACGTATCAAAGAACAGCGTCAAACTTGTGGATGAAATAATAAAAAAGGAAAAACCCGATACTGTTGGAGTGGAGCTTTGCGAAAGTCGTTATAAATCATTAAATTCAAAGAAAAAATGGGAAAATACAAAAATAACAAAGATAATAAAGGAAGGAAAAACTTATCTATTTCTTGCAAATATTTTGCTTGCTGGTTTCCAGAAACGAATTGGAGAGGACCTTAAAATCAAACCCGGAGCGGAAATGATTAAAGCAATTGAATCCGGAAAAAAAGCATCCGCAAATATAGTTCTTCTTGACAGGGATATACAGATAACGCTCAGGCGTGCATTAAAGAAAATGAGTTTCTTTGAAAAATTCAGAATTTTGTTTAGTTTAATCACAGGGATTATCTTTCCTGAAAAAATAGAAAAGGAAGTGATAGAACAATTTGAGGAAAAAGACATGATAACTCAAATGATGGAAGAATTTGGTAGGGAAGTGCCTTCTGCAAAAACAGTTCTTATTGATGAACGTGATATTTACATTGCAAACAAAATTCTTGAATCAAAAGGCAAAAAAATAGTTGCTGTTGTTGGAGCAGGTCATGTTGAAGGAATAAAAAAACATCTGAAGGAAAAGGAAAATATTGAACCTCTTGAGAAAATACCTAAGGGTTCAAAGTGGATTAAAGGAATTGCTTATTCAATTCCCGCAATATTTATCGGGATAATTATTTATGGGTTTCTTTACCACAAATCAATTGAGTTGACTTTTACTATGTTATTATATTGGTTTCTTATAAACGGAACCTTGTCAGCGATTGGGGCAATACTCGCTCTTGCTCATCCTTTAACAATAATCTCGGCATTTATTGCAGCGCCTTTTACTTCTTTAAATCCAACCATAGGTGCGGGAATTGTTGCTGGGCTGGTGGAAGCCAAAGTGAGGGAACCAAGAGTGAAGGATTTCCAGAATCTGAGCCAGATAACAACAATGAAGGGATTTTATGAGAATAGAGTATCCAGAATTCTGTTGGTTGCGGCTTTTGTAAATCTTGGGAGTGCTATAGGTACTTTTGTGGCATTACCTTATTTATTAAGTTTAATTTAAGAATTACACTTTTAAGTTATAATAAATTTATAATTAATTATGGTTCCGGTAACTTTCCACCAATTAATCAAATCTGCTGCGGATAAATATGGCGGTTATTTTGTTGCTCATTCTCATTTAGACAGGTCATATACTTTAGACCCCAAGTATTTTGATCATGTGAATAAGAATCCTTTAGATATTTCAAGTGATACTTTATTTTCTAAACAAGATGTTACCGGGGATCTTCATAGAGGCTTGGCTTATCAGAGAGAAGATTTAAAGGAAAGAATGGAATATACTTTGAATGAAATGATAAATTTTGGAACCAGAAGAGTGGATTCATTTATTGATGTTTCTTCTTCAGATGATGTTAAATTAACTGCTTTGGAAGTTGCTCTTGAATTAAAAGATGAATACAAAGACAAAATTGATTTCAGAGTTGGGGCTTATCCAATTTTTGGATTTAAAGATGATGACCCTGGGAGATGGGATTTGTTTATTACTGCTGCGGAAATGGCGGATTATCTCGGTTGTTTGCCGGAGAGGGATGATAAGAGAACTCGTCCGGATCATATTGGTTATGATGAAAGTATTAAGAGAACTTTAAAACTTGCAATAGAACTCGAAAAACCAGTTCAATATCATGTTGATCAGGCAAATGATCCAAGGGAAAATGGAACAGAAAATTTGGTTAATGCTGTAAAATGGATTGGGTCTCCCGAGATTAAAGAAGATGGACCTTCAGTATATGCAGTTCATGTGATTTCGCCTTCAGCATATGAGGAAGAAAGATTTCAAGAGTTATTAAATAAATTATATGAATATGAGATTGGAGTAATTAGTTGTCCAACTGCAGCTGTTTCAATGAGACAGTTAAGACCTTTAGAGACTCCAACACATAATAGTATTGCAAGGGTTTGGGATATGGTGGATAAAGGGATACCTGTGAGTCTGGGGACTGATAATATTGCTGATGTTTTCTTGCCTTGCACAACACCGAATATGTATGACCAATTGGTATGTTTAGCAGATTCACTCAGGTTTTATGATTCAGAGGTTCTTGCAAAAATAGGTTGCGGAGAGGATTTAAATAATACCAATAAAACAGTTATAAGAGATTATCTTGAAAAGGATAAAGAGGTTTTTAAGGAAATTGATGAAAACTATTAAGTTTCAATTAATCTTTTTTAATTTTGGACCCGATTCAGAATCATTAATCTGAAATCCAAGTTCCTTTAATTTATCCCTGATTTTATCCGCCATTTCAAAATTCTTTTCCTGCCTAAAACTTTCTCTTTCTTCAACAAGTTTTTTAATTTCATCAGAGATTTCAGTTTCTTCAAGGAATTCTTCGAGTTTTAGACCAAGGACTTTGTCAAACCACAACATAATTTCAATACATTTTTTACCATCTTCTTCTACAAGAGTTTTGTCAGAAATAAATTTGTTTATTCCCCAATGGGTTTAATACCCCGCAGCTTGCTGCGATAAATGATTAATAA
>CAZLSF010000055.1:0-6515 GCA_964562245.1 uncultured archaeon
CCTTTTCATAAATCTGATTTAATACCTCAAGAACTAATAAAAGATTATGGAAATAAAGGTTATTGGTGGAAAAAGGAACTAAAAACTCAATAGAAAAATAGTATCAAAGAGCTAAAGTTTTCCAAATAGAAAATAATCCTACCTTTTATTAAAACTAAATATTTTATGATTAATATTCAATAGGGGTATATAATCCAGTTTGATTGATTTTTAGATAATATTCTGCAAATAATTTAGAGATTACAATAAATTTTGTTTGGATTGGAGATTTTATGCAATATATTACTACTATAACGAAGTATATATATAAATACTTGTAATTATATGGGAGCTTATATAACAGATGAATTTAAACTGGAAAGTAATGAACAAGAAAACTATAAAATTTGTTCTTTATTTGCCACTAAATGGCCTGAATTAACTTGGGATGAAGCAAAATATAAGCTGAAAGACCCAAATAACCTTTTTCAGGATATTGATGGTATTTCTGGCATTAACAGAAAAAAAGATTATTTTGATTGTACAGATCACAGATATCTTATTATTAATTTTGATAAGAAAGAATATTTTAATATATTGGACAAATATTCAAATAAACTGGAAGATTCAGAGACTATGGATGAAGTATATAATTGTTTGGATTATCTCAGAAACTCCAGTTTGCATTTTTTATCAGCCTGGAACCATGATACTCACAAAGGTGGAGTTTCTGTAATAAATAAGCTAAAAGAATATGAGCAATTAAAGGAAATTTCCAACGATATTTGTAAAGAATTGTATAATTGCGTGTCTTTAGAAGAGTATAAACCCGATACAAAAAATATATTTAAACAAACAGATAAATTAAAAGATATTTGTGAAACATTACCAAAAAACTGTAAAAGTAAAATAAGACAACTCGACAACCCTGTAGAAAACCTAATACATGCTCACAGAATTAACTTTTCAGCCCAAGATTATGATACTGCAATAGGTATTCTTAATGGCGGTTTGGAATTGCCTTTTGCCCTTAGTTATGTTCAGGAAAAAACTCCCGAAATAGTTTATTTAAAATATTCTGGGTATTCTGAAGGAGATCATAAAGGAAAAACAAAAATAGATGAAAAATCTTCAATACTTGAACTGTTCGAACTAAAAGAAAAGATGAAAAATAAGAGGGTATTAATAATGGATGATAGTATTTCTACAGGCAGAACTTTAAATAAAATTGTTGGTTTTTTGAAACCTTTGGTCGGAGATGGCATAATTGAAGTAAGTTCCACAGAATATATTGGACCAAAAAAAGAAATATCCCAAAATATGATAAATTATGGTCGATATATAGATACCCCGATTATTCCTTCTACATTTAAAAGAAATATCTGGAAATCTGATATTATTAAGGTACTTGATAAATTTAAGATATAACTACTTTATTTAATTTTTATCTAATTTATGACACACCTAAAAAGACAAAAGATGCCTGGATTTTGGCCATTGCCAAGAAAAATGGAGAGATTTGCAGTTGTCCCTATCCCAGGGCCACATCCAAAAGCAACATCAATTCCTCTTACAATTGTTATTAGAGATATCCTAAAACTTTGCAAAACAAGCAAAGATGCAAAGAAAATCCTAAATAACAAAGAAATTCTTGTAGATGGCAAAGAAATCACAGAAGGCAGGTTCCCGATTGGGCTGATGGATATTTTAACAATAAAAGGAAAAAAAGAGAATTATCTTGTACTCCCTTCAAAGAAAAGTTTTGAATTCAAAAAAATCAGTGATAAAGAAACAGATTCAAAATACTGCAAAATTGTAGGCAAAACAATGATAAAAAAAGGTCTTCAGTTAAACCTGCACAATGGTAAAAATATCTTATTGTCAAAAGAAGATAAAGACAAATACATGGTCTCCGACACAATAAAAATTTCACTTAAATCAGGAAAAATTTTGGAAGTTATACCTTACAAAGAAGGGGCAGATGTTTTGATTATTAGAGGCAGAAATAAAGGAGTAAAAGGAAAACTCAAAAAAATAATAATCAACAAAGACCTGCAAGGTCAGAGAGCTGACGTTGAAATTAACGGAGAAGATAAAATCTTTAAGAGAGATTTGATTTTCGTTGTGCCTAAGGGATTTTAATTTATTAATATAATTCTAAATGGTTACATTTATGAAAGAAAAACTATTTACACTCTTATTAATTGCGATTTGTTTATTGCCCCTGACTATTGCGGATGGGGGTGTATTTGTTCCGGACTATAGCGAAGTCTATGCTCCTTCGCAAAAGGCCGCAATTTTCTGGGACGGGACAACCGAGACAATGATTTTATCCACAAAAATAAGCGTTGATAACCTAACCAATCTGGCCTGGGTTGTGCCAATCCCATCCAAAGTAAAACCCGAAGTTGATGAAGGAGATATACAGATATTTTATGACTTAACGGATTTATTCAATCCAATTGATAACTCTAAGGGTTGGGGTGTGAGAAATTTAGCAGATGGCGGTAAGTGCAGGTTATAGAAACAAAGAAAGTTGATATTTATGACATTACAATTCTGAAAGCAACCGATGCTTCAGTTCTTGTTAATTGGTTAAATGAGAATGGATACAACACACCCAAAACCGCAATACCTGTTTTGCAGGATTATTGCGACAAGGAGGACTTTTATTTTATTGCGAACAAAATTAACTTGAAAAATAAATATAGAAATTTAGTGATTACAGGAACAGATAGAGAATGTGCAAATAAACTTTTTGTTTATTCCTTTGAAAAAGAGAATCTTATTAGATGGATGGATGATCCAATATGCAAAAATGCAAATATTGAAAATGCTTACATTCTTCTTGAATTAAAACGAGGAATCTCCACTCCATTGAAATTCACTTTCCAACCAGAAGAACCATTTTATCCAATGAAAATATCGAGCATCAATGAAGGAGATACCAACGTAAAAGTTTATGTTTTTTCAGAAATTCCTGTAAATGATGAGAAAAATGTTTTATCTACCACAAAAATGACTACATTAACTAATCACTGGAAAGACAAATATAATTTAACAAATGAAAAATATATAACTCTATTGACTTATAATGGTGATTTGAAAGATTTAAAGGAAGATTCTTATTTTGCATCAACCAAATATAAATCAAAATTAGATCCAAATTATACTTCTCCTATTGAAATCCTTTTAAGTTATTTGGTATTTCTTATTCCTTTATTTATTCTCTTATTTATCTTAGTTTTAATATTTGCCACAACCCTTGTTGTAATCGCTGCTCTTCAGTTATTGTTTAATTTAATTAAAAGATTTAAGAAAAAATAAGTTTAGTTTTAATTATATATTTCTTTTAAATTATGAACTTCTCAATCCAGACAAAAGGATTCAATGATACAATAGATATTACAGATAAAGTCAAGGAAATTGTAAAAGAATCAAAAGTGAAAGACGGGATTTGTCTTGTTTTCTGCCCGGGTTCAACCGGAGGAATAACAACAATCGAATTTGAAAGCGGGGCAATTTCTGATCTAAAAAGAATTCTTGAAAAGATAGTCCCTATGAATAAGGATTATGAACATAACAAAAGATGGGGCGATGGAAATGGGTATGCTCATGTAAGAAGCGCATTACTTAAACCATCAATATGCCTGCCAGTGGAAAATGGAAATTTGGTTTTGGGAACCTGGCAACAAATTATTTTCATTGACTTTGATAATAAACCAAGAAATAGAGAATTAATTGTTAAAGTAAAATAGATTTACTATTTTTATTATTTAGAATAACTTTGATAATGCTCGGGTGAACGTCGTTCAACAAAAAATACCTGCTTTTCAGTTTAATTTATATGTTTTACCAACGTACGTAGAAATTTGGGTTTGAATTGCTTTTAGATTCTGAAATATATTCTGTTCATGTAATCTCCAAGAAGGTATTGTTGAAATAATAGTATCAATCCATCTTATTCCTTTCCAATTCCTGTAACACCTTATTGTTTTTTTAAATAAAACAACTGAGCGGAGTTTTCCTTTCATCTTTACCACCAATAAATGAGTATTAAGAGTATGTATAATACTTGGTGGTGAAATGTATATTTAAGAGTAGATATATTTCGGTTAAAATAACTTGTTTTAGAATTTTTAATGTAATTGACATCCTTTTTTAAGTTATTTACCCAATTAAATTTTTTGGCTCAAGCCTTTTCTCTAAAAAGACTTGGTTTAACTTTATTAAATTTTGTGTTTATTATGAGACTTGTGTTCAGGAGGAGTGAAGCCGGGAGATTTAAACGACTTAAAGAACGATGGAGAAGACCAGGGGGAATTCACAACAAAATGAGAGAAAATAAAAAAGGAATAAAACCTAAGATCGGATGGAAAAAACCGGAAGTCGAAGAAATTCCTACAATCAGCAATTTATCTGAACTAAAGGAACTGAATAATAAAGAAATTATAATTTCTTCGAAAGTAGGTATGAAAAAAAGGCTGAAACTTGAAAAACTTTGCGCTGAAAAAAAGATAAAAATTCTAAACACCAAGAAACTGGTCAAAAAGAAAAAGTCTGTGAAAAAGAAAGTTGAAAAAGAGACTGTAAGCGAGAAAAAACCTGAAACAAAAGAAACACAGGTCCAAAAAGAAGTTAAAACGAAATCGATTAAAGAAAATATGGATAAAAAAGAAGAAAAAACTGAAGTTAAAAAAGAAGAGATAAAACAAGTTGCTGAAGAATCCAATAAAGAGATTAATCCTTCAAACATTGCAACAAGTATCTCCACTGAAAACAAAACCGAAGCAAAAAAATAATTCATATAGTTTAAATCTAATATAATATAATTATGGATAAAGAAAAATTGCAACTAATTTCCAATTTTACGAGTGCCCCTATATTTGGCGGTTTCATATTCTTAATATTTATATTCTCTAAAATAGGAACACTGCCAAATGCGCAGATTGCGATAATTTCATTTGTATCACTTTTATTTATAACTGTAATTCCTGTTACATATGTGTTTTTGTTTGTTAAAAAAAAGAGAAAATTTCAGGATATTGATTATGATATTTCTGATAGAAATCTTAGAGTAAAACCTTTTATTGCAGTTCTGATAAGCTATGCACTTGGAACAATTACTTTATTTTATATCGATGCCCCGGTTCTTATAAAAGGTTTGATGTTTTGTTATTTTTTAAATGGTCTGATAATGTTCTTAATCACACTATTCTGGAAAATAAGCATACACACTTCAGGAATCACAGGTCCATTGACCATATTTATTTATGAGTTTGGAATTATTTACGCTCCATTGCTTCTTATTGTAGTACCTGTTGGGTGGATGAGAATAAAACTGAAAAAACATCTTCCTTCTCAGGTAATTGCCGGAGCTGTCCTGACGATTATATTAACATTATTGCAATTAAAATATATTATAATTCCTTATTTCTAATTAATTCTTTATTACCGGGTTTTATTTTCATACAAGTCCTGACACAAACACAGGCTGGTATTTGCATATCTTTCTTAATAGAATTCTCAATAACATTGGTTGTTTTAAATAAGTAAAATGAATTTCATATATTAACTCACCTTGTATAAATTAACTATTAGATGTTTTATGCATTTTATAAGGACGTTAGCAGATATAAATAGTTCAAATTATATATTCAAAACACATTAGTTAAATTTACATAATAATCATAATTTCGTCACTCCTGAAATATTGGCTAAAAAGCCAGTATTCTGCGTTTTAAGGCAAATTAGCTAAATATTTAAAATCCCTTATATCCCTTAAATTCGCCTGAAAATCGCAAAGTTTCCAAAAAACCATGTAAAATGCCTATATATACCCTTATAAGTACTATTATGGGAGAAATGTTAGTAGTTCAATCAAAAGTAAAAGAATACGCAAAACAGTCTGATGTAAACGTAGGAAGTGATTTTTCAGAAGGTCTTTCAAAAATGGTTGAAGAAGCAATTACAAAAGCAATAAACAGATCAAAGGCCAACGGAAGAAAAACATTGAGAAGTTACGACCTATAATTTAATTTTTTTAATTTTTTAATTTTTTAAGTATAACTAATAAGCGGTCTAACAAAAAAATACTAAATTGAAAAGATATATTAAACCTTAACTTTTGCAGTATTTAAACCCTCACCTCAATAACATCCACATTCTTTGACGCATTCCAGTACACTCACAACACAAGAGATTCAAGAAGATCTTTACTCGTTTCTCTGCATTGCGTCCCGATTGTTCTATCAGATTCCAACTTTCTGTAAACTTTGCTCTTGCAGATATCTATTTTCAGAAGAGAATAAGCCGAGTTCACAAGAGACCAGTGCCTCTTAGTTTTTTCAACCAACCTCAGTTGACAACCCCCAATTATATTTGAAATATTGTTTTAGATTTATTGGATATTCTCTATATTTGTCAACATAATTGCTTGTTATAATATTCTGGGCGTGCACGCAACGCCCTTCTGTGTGGTCAAAGAGTTTTCCAGCACCGGGCATTTTCTTTCCGGTTTTATGCAAAAGAGTATC
>CAZLSF010000056.1:0-6452 GCA_964562245.1 uncultured archaeon
GAAAGACAAGAATCAACTCTAAAAAAGAACTATATCTTAGTACATTGTTATTATATTTTTACCCGGATTTTTTTAAATAGTTCGATCTAATTCCGGTTTTAAGCCATCATAATTTCAGAATTATTTTCATTTCTTTTAATGGACAGACTTAATTTTTTTATAAATTAAATCAAGATTTCTCAAATATATAATTAAATCATATCCTTTTTCCATTAGTTTAGATATTTCTGTTTTTGCATTATTTACCACTTTTCTAAAGACAACATTCCATCAGAGTGGAATGGTAATTATTCTTCTTTAGATTTATTAAAGAACTCTATTACGAAAATCCAGGTTAGAACATATTTTCTATTAAAACCAACTGTTATTTTTAAGGTCTCTTCATATTTTACCACAACCTTACAAGGACTGAAAGCATATATTTATCTTTATTCTTTGAAAAAGTGTAGTATCTCTAAAATAAACTAAACTTTCATAATTTTATGAACCAAATAGAAAAAGCCGCAGAAATTTTAAGACTGGGTGGAATAATCGCTTACCCAACTGAAACTGTTTACGGTTTTGGAGCAAATATTTTTAATGAGACTGCAATAAGAAGACTATTTGAGATAAAGCAGAGATCTCTAAGTAAACCAATTTCTGTTGCTGTGGCAAATTTTAATATGCTGGAGAATATTGCATGTGTTTTTGAGAAAGACAAGGAGATTTTAAAGAAATTGTTGCCGGGTCCTGTAACCATAATTCTTCCTAAAAAAGAGGTAATTTCTGATTTACTTACAGCAAGAAGGGGTTTGATAGGGATAAGATTTCCTGAGAACAAAACAGCAAGGGAAATAATTGAAAAAGCCGGATTTCCCATCACAGCAACATCAGCAAATTTTTCAGGTGGGGAAGAGGTTACTGAAGTCAGATATGTGAAACAGGATGTTGATTATATTGTTGACGGAGAGTGTAAATATAAGAGACCTTCTACAGTCGTTGATTTGATTAACAGGAAAATTTTAAGGGAAGGCGTTAATTTAGAGAAGGTTAAACAAGCGTTAAAATTAGATTAACAAGATATTAAACATAAAAACAAGTTAAGATATGGTGGATTGGAAGGTTCCTATTACAATATTGCTTTTAGTGTTGATTGTTTCTTTAGGGATATTTCCTTTTTTTTCTCCGGATTTTGCGAGTTCTTTAACTAATGTGCTTTCTCCGATTAATGAGGTTTTTAACAATTTATTTAACAGGAATCAGGAATTTCAGGAAAATATAATATTATCTTTTTCAACAAAGGAACTGAATGATTTAAAAGTAGGTGTTCCATCAGATGTAAGTATGAAATTTTATGGGGCTTATAAATTAAAAGTGGATGACAAAGATTTGACTGTGGATGGTGAATTGTTGCTGAAGAATTTTACAGGTTCTATTTCATTCACTGACTCTCTGATTTCAGGTTCAGTGAGTGGATTGTCTTCAGGAAATTTTAAACTTGATGGAAATTCAAAAGTGCAATTAGATGATATGAATATTGATGAATTAAGAGTCTCTCATTTGAAAATAGGTGAGTTAACAATCAATGAAGGAGAGATGACTGTGACTTATCCACAGAATCTTGAAGTCAAACTTGATTTGGACAGTAAAATTTATGATTTTCAGGGAGATATGGTGTATAGCAATAATGTGATGACTTTTAATGGGAAATGTTCAAAGGTCCATATGACTTCTTTTAATTTAGGATAATATCAGCATCAAATTATATAAATTTTAAATTATCTCACAAGATATGAAGTAATTGAATCTAATCCAAATAAATTTGGATTTTACTTTGTTTATAGACATACAAGAAATGGAAGATTTGAAAGATAATCTTGTCAGTGGAGAGTTGTATAAGAATGGTGGTCCTACAATAATTTAAAGAGAAAAATAATTCTTCGGTTAGCAGAAGGTGATGAAAGAATTTTGCATACCGCAACGATTATATGAAAGATCAGAAGAGAATGGAAGAATCTTTGGAGCTGGATATGATGGTTGCAATAAGGTAAATGTAGTGAACCAGGAAATAGAAAAAGATGGATATTATTTTTAGATAAGGGATTTGAGACTAATTAAATGAATTCATTCTATTTCATCTGAAACCATTAAAAAGAAAATCAAAATATTGTTTTTTTATGAAATTCTGCATATTTTAAATTCAACATTCCCGTTGTAAATAACATCTCTTATCTGTTCTTCTTTTTTTGTAAGTTTGCTTTTTCCTGATTTTACTTCAACAAATACAATTTTTTTCACATTACTTTCCGCTGCTCCGTCAAAGATAACAAAATCGATTGGGGACCCAAGAAACCTTGCATCTGTTGGATTAAAATTAAAATCAGGTAGAAAAGGCGCCAGTTGCTCTTTAAATCTGCCTTCAAGAACAAGCCTGCTTTTTTCAATCGCATCTTTCCTGATAGCTTTTATTTCTTTTCTCCTTGAGATTAAGAGATATGTCAGGAGGATAATTATCAGAAAAAGAATGAGGATAACAATGTATAGAATTGTCATAAATACTTTTAGTTTATTTATTTGACTTTAGAGATAATTTGTAAAACTATATTTTATCATTTATTATGGTGATTATTGTTGAAAAATGGATTAAGAAGCAATCTTATGCAGAATCCTTGGTAAAAAATGTATAGAAAATTATTTGTTTTTATGCTGTTGATTTGTCTAATTTCTGTTAGCGGATGTATTGAGGATAATCCAAAACCCGAAACAGAGGAAATAATAGTTTCTAAGGTTATAGATGGTGATACTGTTAAGCTATCAAATGGAGATATTGTAAGGTTGATAGGCATAAATACCCCAGAATTTGGAAGACCTTGTTATACAGAAGCAAAAAATAAATTAACTGAATTAGTTTCAGGAAAACAAGTAATTTTAGAACAAGATGTTAATGACAAGGACCAATATGGAAGATTGTTAAGATACATTTATGTTGAGGATTTATTTGTAAATCTTGAAATGGTAAGATTAGGTCTTGCTCATAAATATAATTATGGCTCAAATACAAAATATTCAATTCAATTTGAGCAGGCAGAAAATGAAGCTAAACAAATTGAAGGTTGTTTATGGAAATCTGAAGAAATAGATTATATCCAGGATCGATGTATTGAAATAACCAATTTTCATTTTGATGCAGATGGAAATGATAATTATAATTTAAATGATGAATATGTAATTTTTAAAAATTCTTGTTCTTACTCAATTAACTTGAGTGGTTGGACAATCAAAGATGAAACTTCTTCACATCTATACACTTTACCTTCATTTATATTTCGAGCAGAGTCGAGTTTTACTTTATACACAGGAATTGGAACAGATACAAACTCTTCATTATATTGGGGTAGAACAGCTGGAAATTATGCGTCAATTTGGAATAATAAAGGAGATACTCTTTTTTTGAGAGATTCAACCGGAAATCTAGTATTAAGTCAAACCTATAGTTAATATTATTATGGAAAAGACTGGACTCTGCCAAATTTGCGGAAAACCCGGCATTATGAACACCTGCAATCTTTGCGGAAGACTTGTTTGTTCGGAATGTTACAATGCTGAAAAAGGTTTGTGCAAAATATGCGCAGCGAAGTTCAGATAGTTTTAGGATATTAGATTTTAAACACTTTTTTATTTTGAACTTGCATCCAGATTGCTTGCGTTTGCATGCGCAATTCTCAATAAATCAGGAAGTAGTTCTTTTGTAGGTATTCCAAGTTCCATACCAAGACTTCTTGCGTGTTGTCCGCCTTTCTGCAATAATATAGATATATTGTCTTTTGTAGGATAACCTACATATGTAGTCAATTTAAACAAATTGTTTGCACAAATGTTTATCTGGTCTTTAAAATAGGTTTCATCCAATTCAAGAATACTTTTATTAAATACTAGATTTTGGCTGCACCCAAGCGTAGGTTGAATTGTTAATTCAGCTGGTTGTATACCAAGCATATTTAAAAGAGAAACAAGATTTTCATCTGCCTTATCTCCTTCTTTGCACACAATTTTTGGTTCTCTTATAGCTATTTTCCCCGCTTTTATTATTGTTTGGATTTGGAATTGCTTGAATATACTAATTGCAGGACCTGCCTGGATTTCAGTATCCATTGCAGGAATTTCCACTTTATTAGATACGATTTCATTGACTTTTATTTTTCTTTTTGCTGTTAGTTTTTTAAGGATTTTAAGAATGTCAAATATGTTTTTGTTTGAATAAATAAGCGCTGGTTGTTTGAAATCATCAAGCTTTAAATCCTTTTTGTTTTCTTTAAGACTTAATTCAAGAACACTTTTTTTCGGAACTATTGTGAATATTTCTTCTTTTTTTAATTTGTTTCTAATTTGGTGCAATTGTCTTGAAGGTACTTGGTTTAAATCAAAAAGCAAAAGGGTGTCATGTTCTTTTAGCAACTTATTGATTTTTTTAAACATTCCAACTTTCTTTTCAGACACCATATTAGAGTAATTTTATTGGTTCACACATAGTTAATTTAATATAAACAGATTTTATATTTCCACCTTTGTTTTCAATATTTTCAGCTATATGGTTATATGCAATATTAAAATTTTCAATTAAATCTTCGTCTTTGAGTTTTTCTGTGCCGATAGGAATCTGTATGAGTGGTTGTTTTACAAGATTCACGGAAATTGTTCGTTCAAGGTCCTGAATTACAAGAGAAAGATTTTTTGCGGTTGGAGGAATAGGAATCATTAATTTATTTCTTGGTCCAATGTATTTTCCAAGGACTTTTGCCACTTTAGGCATTAAAGGAGCTTCTACAACAAAGAAATCATATTCTTTTGCGAGTTTTTTGCCTTCGCTTTTCTTAAAATCTAAATCTGAAATTTTCAATACTTTTTGTTTGGTCTCATTCGCTTTTGTTATGAGAGATTCAACAATAAAGCATATTTTACGGTCTCTAACTTTATGGGCGAGTTTCACTTTTTCCCTGATCCTGTTTTCCGGCTTTTTTAGGTCCAAACCAGATATATTAACTACTAAATCAAACATTTGATTGAAATTTCTTTTGTTTTCTCTCAGTTTTTTGATATCTTCAATTTTTAGCTTTACCATTAATTTAATTAAGTTAAATTTTAAGTTTACCTTATTTACTGATATCAAGGATATCAGAACAGAACATGAGATTTATATCTTCTTTACCGGTACGCTTTGACAATATGGGATATCTTTACCCGGTATGAGGGTGAAATGAATCAATCCATCCGCGCCCATATTATTAGCTTTTACTCTAATATCATTATTTAGCAACCCTATTTCGTGATATAAGGAGAAGATATTATCCACGGTTTCTTCAGGATTTTCAAGAGAAGATTCCTCCAATCGAACCCCCAGAATATTGAATTCCTGCGTCTTTCCGAAGGAGAAAGGTTCATTTAAATAGTCAATAGACTGTTTAATTAGAGATATTCCTTTTTCTAATTCAGCTTGTGAAGGGAAAATATATCCTTCAAGATATAGTTTTGCTCCGGTTTGAGATATTAATTTATAGGTGTCTAAAGTAAGTTGATTCAATTCATCCAGATTTCCAGGATATACTTTTACTGTATCAATTAATCCATAAAATTTTTCCAAAGTTATAGGTTCATATATATTGCTTTTATTTATCATTGATTTATAATATTTTAAAATTTTAGTAATGCGGAAAATATTAAACTTTCATTTATTTTAGAAGATTGATTATGGAAGACTGGAAGATTATTTTAGGAGTAATGGGTGTAATAATCCTTTTATTTGCGCTATTGTTGTCAATCCCGAAAACCTCAGAACCCACAATACCTATGGAAAATGGTAATCTTCAATTGAACAATAAGACAATGATTTGTGATTATTATTATATTTGTTTTTTAAGAGATGGTAAATGGCATAAACCAGCTTATAATGCTGGAACCAATCTGATTTTGGCAAAAGCGTATGAAATTAATGATACTGAGCAAATAAAGGAATTTTTTGAGTCAGAGAAAATAAATCTTGTTGTGAATACGACTGAATATGCAAGTTCCGAGAATTCAGAGTTAATTCTGAAAGTGGCGCCATTTTCACATTACTTAGGGTATTATTATAATACTGTCAAAAAAGAGAACAAATCAATAGAAACTTTTCTTTTATCACAATATACTTCAACAGAACCATCAATAATAATATTAGGTCCTGGTCTCGGAGCAGAAAAAAATTCAATTGAATTTGACGGGAAAAATATACTTGTGAAGGGGAAAGATTCAGAAGGATTGAGTCAGGTTTTAGGAAAACTGCTCTTGATTATTGTTTCTTAGGATTAAACCATTATTTTGCAAATGAATGAAAATGAAACTTACGACTATTATTCTTTATTATATCCCTGTATAAGAGAATATAAGGTAAAATATGAATCCGAAGAGCCCCAATAAAAGGACACCAATTAAAATAATCT
>CAZLSF010000057.1:0-6381 GCA_964562245.1 uncultured archaeon
CGTCGGCTCAGTAACCGTAAAAACATAATCGCACATTTCCAAAGCTGTAATAACCGGACAATGAGTTCCAGCCGCAGTATCTATAATCACATAATCATATTTTTCTTTTTCCTGCTCAATTATTTTATTTAAAGAATTTACACAAGTTCAGATACAGCTTCATTGGCTTTCAATTCACCTGATAAAAAATCAATATTATAATTGCTTCCTGTGAAAATTTGACCCACCTCTTTTTTATCCCAACTTATTGCATTCACAGGACATTTAAATACGCAACTCCCGCACCCATTGCATTGTTGTTCCATAAAAATCGGATATTGTCCTTTAATAGAAACAATCGCATTAGGTTTGCAAACAGTCCCGCACAAACTGCATTGAATGCATTTTTCAAAATCCCATTTAGGTACTCTTTGCTCAACTGATTGAAAAAAATCTCTTTTAATACCTAAAAGCAAATGATCATTTGGACAATCAACATCTGCATCAACCAAAAGAACTTTACTCTCCTTTGCCAGCTGATAAACAAGAGCTGTAGCTATTGTTGATTTTCCTGTTCCTCCTTTTCCCCCCGTGATACCTATTATTTTAACCACATTATTCTTTGACAATAAAAATTTAATGACTTTCATGACCGCAATTCTGCGTTAGATCTTCCAATTTTTCCAGATTTTCAATAATTTCTTTAACAGTATTATATGGTCCTGTTTTTAATGCTATACCTTTTTCTTCAATAATTCCCATAGCTCTTCCTCCAATACCTTTTGCAAAAATTGTTGTGGGGTTAAATGTTTCTTCAATCTGGTCTATTGGGCTTTTACCTTGATCTGCATGATTTAAATTATTTTCAATTATCTTCAGTTCTTTTTTTTCTACGTCATAAATTCCGAAGAAAGGCGCATACCCAAAATGTTCTGAAATATTTGAATTCAGTCCATTATCATTAAGCAATGGAAAGAAAATTCTCTCTCCTCCGCTTTTTTCTTTTTGAAACATGCCGAAATGAGATGGCGCAATTTCACCAATCTTTTCTAATTTGTCATTTATAAAAGCCTCAATTGCATCTTTTACAGTTCCTGAAGCCCGGTAAGAAATTATTCCTAATTTGCCCAAAATCGCAGCTGAATTAGGTCCAAGATTCCCGGTAATTACTGCTTTCACGCCCAGTTCACCCATTTGTTGAGCAGCTCTTATGCCTGCGCCGTGTCCCTGAATTGCACCCTGATTCTCCACTACTTCAATTTTACTAATATCTCCAGTATCAATAACTAAAAAATATCTGCACCTGCCAAATCTTTGATCTATTAAACTTTCAATTGTATTGTTTTCTGAACTGATTGCGACTTTCATTTTTTCAACTCCCATAAATAACTATTATTTTAATTTGACAACTTATAAGCAGCTCCAAATCCTATAATCAATATTAGAATTGCAACAATTGAAGGCAGGTAATATTCAGAAAGAGTTATTTGCAATGTCATGCCTGAGTCATAAAACAGATATAATAAAAGAGTGAATATTAAAACAATGCAACCAAAGATAGCCTGATTATTATGTACATTTATTACCAGGAAAATAAGCCCTCCAATTACAAGCAAAATTGACAATGAAACTGGATTTAACTCAGTGATTATCCCAAACAGAAATATCGCGCATAAGAGTGTCATCAGGCCAATGACTTCTTCGGTCTTCATAAATATTTATAAATAATAAATTATGTCAATTGAAGAAAAAGTTTTAAAATATATCGCAGACAAGCAAGTAATTTCTATAGAGGAACTTGTAACTGAATTAAAAGGAACAAAAAAACATAGTCTAATGGCTATGATTGGCGTGCTTAAGGAAAAAGGGCTTGTATGTTCTTCAAACCTGTTATCCCCAACAACTCTGGTAATTACAAGCAAAGGACGAAATAGTGTTTAATAAATACTTAAAATTAATCAATAGTAATTATATATATTATGGTGGATGATGAACTTGCAAGATTAAAAGAGAAATTTAAACTAAATTTCTTCCAGATTGAAAAATTGCTCGGGGAGTATGATGAAAGAATAAGTATTATTGAAAAAAATAATTCCCTGATTAAAGGAACTGACAAAAAAGTGGATGCTATAAAAAAGGATTTTAATGAAATCAACAAAAGAGTAGAAAACAAAATAAAGGAGTTTGAATCAACAGTAAAAGAAAACAAAAAAATGATTATTGACATTGAAAAAGAAGTGGATATATTACACAAGGATTTCCTCGCCAAAACCAAAAGCATTGAAAATATTTTTAATGAAAAAATCAGCAACATAGAAAGTAAATCTCTTACAACAGGAAAAAAAATGGACGAATTCAATAAACAAATCAACAATATAATTACCAAAAAAGAATTAGAGTTTAGGGAACTGGAAGATTCAATAAACAAAAAGATTGAAAGGGTTGAAATCCTTGGTTCAAAACTTCCAGAAATAGAAAGCAATGTAAATAAATTTAACAAGAATTATCAGGATTGGAGAATATTTAGCATAAGTCTTGAAGAAGATAAAAAATTATATTTAGAATTAAGAAAAGTTGTTTTAGATTCAATAGAAAAATTAAAGAATCTTGAAAATACATTTAACCAGAACCTTGAAGAATTTGAAGAAATTAACAACCGAATCAGTGGGAATGAAAAAACCTATAAAGAAATGTCTGAAAAAACAAAAAATGAAATGGTCAGATTAAATGAAAAAAGCAACAACCTTGAAAAAAGCGTTGAGGAATACAAAATTAAACTGAAAGACCGGCTGACAAAAAGATTTGAAGAACTTGATTCCAGACTTGAAAATGAAGTAAAAGTTAAACTCAGAGAACAGGACAATTTACTTAGCAACTATGGAAGCAAATTCGCAGAAATGGAACAAAACTTTAATAAATTTGAAAATGAAATTATACCGAAAAAAATAGATAAAGAATTTAATGAAATGCTGGTAATCTTGAGAGATAAACTAAAAGATCTAGTAACTTTAAATGATTTTGAAAAAATCAGAGATGAATTGAGGGGTAAAATAGAACAAGCAAGAATGCCTGAAATATCCCCTATAGAAAAAAGAGTGGATATGATGGAAACTGATTTAGAAGAGGTTAAAAGACTATTAAGAGGTCTTTCACAGAGACTACCTGTGGTTTTGGAATAATCTAATATTTTATAGAGATATGGCTTTTTTAGGGTAAAGACCTCTTTTCTTGCAAAGTATGGTGGAGTATATAAAGTTTTTCTTTTTAGAGGTAAAGACCTTTTCTTTTTTAAAAAGAAAAGGGTTTTATGGGAGGAAAGAAAGTAACAGGGGCAACTTATGAGAGATTGTTCAAAAATGTGTTTGTCTGCCTCAAATGCAAACACAAGATGAAATCAAACCCTCAGAAAATAAAATCTGGCGAAGTAAAATGCAGAACCTGCGGATATTCAAAATTTAGACCTAAATCCAAGGAAGGCAGAAGATGATATATTTAAAAACAAATATGATTAAATTATGGCGATATTAAGACAACCTGAGATTCTGAAGATGCAAACAGAAGAAAAATTGAAAAAAATAAAAGAATTTAAACTAGAACTTGCAAAAGAGAGAAGTAGTGTTGCTATTGGCGGTACAGTTAAAAATCCGGGCAGATTAAAAGAAATCCGGAGAACTGTTGCCAGAATAAAGACTTCATTAAATAATGAGTGATATTTGTCCAATTTGCGGTTTGCCAAAAGATATTTGCGTTTGTGAAAAGGCTGTAATAGAAGAACAGAAAATAGTAATATACACAGCAGAAGGTCGGTTTAAAAAGAAAATAAGCATAATTTCAGGAATTGACCCCAAAAACGTTGAAATCAAGCAATTATTAAAAAAATTCAAGCAAGCTCTTGCATGCGGAGGAACCATTAAGAAAAATGAACTTTGGCTTCAGGGAGAACACAAAGAAAAATTAAAAGAATTGCTGATAAAAGAAGGGTTCAAAAAAGAACAGATTGAGATAAAATAATTTAAGATATTATATATAAAGGTGTTAAAATGAATATCAATATAGCCTACACATTATTTGGTAGAATCAAAGGAATTGAATCTATAGAAACCGCATTAAAAGACAAAGAGTGCTATAATTCCAGTATAACTAATAAATTAAATGAATTTCTTGGATTTTATGATGGGTTAAATAAAAAACCGAAAAGACGGGATATGATGATTGGATTATATATTTTCAACCCAAATTATGAAACAGGGTATTCAGAAGGCGAAAAATATCTTCAAAGGATGAAAAACAAATCCCCCGTCAAGATTAATTAGTTTATTCTGATATTTTGAATTATGGAACTAAAGAAACCCGAAAGAGAACAGGTAATAAAATATTACTCAGATGAGAAACTACAGAGAATTATGTGCAAATTTGGGATGAATAGGGAAGTTGTTGCGCGCAATGTTGACGGGATGTATTTTAAAAGACCTGCAACTATATTTTATCCTAATGATATTGCAAGATTAACCGAACGCGGAGCAGTCTCCTTTCACGGCTCTGTGGAGCGATGGAGGAATCCTTTGCTGATAAACGAAAGAAACTATGATGAATTAAGAACAGGCTTTGATTGGGTGATTGATATTGATTCAGGTCTGGGGATAGAAGAAGCAAAAATTACGGCCTGTCTTATAAGGGATTTTATTGAAAAATACAACTTAAGATATATACTGAAATTTTCCGGGAGAAGGGGATTTCATTTCTGTGTATTTTGGGAGAACTTCCCAGCGGAAGAAATTCTTGACGATAAAGAAATTAGATTATTATACCCGGAACTTCCAAAAACCCTGTCAAATTACCTTAGGGAACAAATTAAAGAAGAACTTTGGGACAAACTTGTAGAACATGCAGGGTCAATAAAAGAATTAACAAAAGGCGAAGCAATAGAAGAAAAAAACCCTTTTAAATATGTAGAGGTTGAAAAAGACTGGAGTTCAAGACATTTGTTCAGGATGCCTTATTCTCTTCACGAAAAAACAGGTCTTGCATCTGTTTTGATTGAACCTGATAAATTGGAAAAATTCAAAATAGAAGATGCAAAAATGGAAAATATTATTTTCAAAGAGATAAACACTGAAGGGACTGATGCAAGGAAATTGATAGTTGATGCTTATGACTGGTTTGAGAGAAGGAAAGTTAAACCAAAAGAAACCCAAACACCTACTTTAATGGAATCCTATAAAGATAGAATTGAAGAAGGGAACTTTCCTCCATGCATCCAGAAAATTCTTGAAGGAATCCCTGATGGAAGGAAAAGAAGTGTATTCACCCTCATAACTTTCTTAAGGAGTTGCAACTGGCCAATGCTTGAAGTTGAAAAAACGGTTATGGATTGGGGAAAGAAAGTCGGGTTAAAGGAAAATTATATTAAAGCCCAGTTAATCTGGCATAAGAAACAAAACAAAAGAATCCTTCCCCCAAACTGCAGCAATGGATCTTTCTATAAGGATATTGGAATATGCCAACAAGTTCCTCTTTGCGAAAGGATAAAGAATCCCATTAACTTTGCAATTATCAAACAGAGCGGGGGGAAGAAAAAAAGGAAGAGGAAAAAGAAGATTTAGTTTTTACATGTTTTAAGATTTCATTAATATCATAAAAATAAATTCACTGGATTACCTATTTAAAAATTATTTATAACTCAACCTCAAGTTAATTAAAAATATTCATTTCTAATATCCAAACTCATTAAATCCTGCAACATAAATATTCCGATAGTTAAATAATTTATTTATCAATTTCTTTCCCGAGTAATTCTATATAATTATAACAGTTTATATCAATTCAATCCTACATTAGTCAAATTCTAACCCACTTTTGTCTCTTCTTCCATAATACTATTTAATCATTTCAATCCTACATTAGTCAAATTCTAACAATAGCAACAAGAGGAAAATTAACAGAAGAAGACATATTTCAATCCTACATTAGTCAAATTCTAACGGTCCTCAAATCAATCTCTTTGATTTTACAAACAAAATTTCAATCCTACATTAGTCAAATTCTAACGAAATAGATGAAACACAAGTAACTCTTCCGGATGTATTTCAATCCTACATTAGTCAAATTCTAACCCTTAATGGGTGGAATATAACAGATTTTGTTTATACATTTCAATCCTACATTAGTCAAATTCTAACGAGGTATGAACTTGGACATCAAACCATTTTTTTAACAACATTTCAATCCTACATTAGTCAAATTCTAACTATGAATTAGTTTCTTTGCCTGTTCCTTTACAGAAATTTCAATCCTACATTAGTCAAATTCTAACCTTCAGGTTCTTCTTTATCTTCTTCACTTTCTTTAATTTCAATCCTACATTAGTCAAATTCTAACCCACAAAAATTTCCTGTTCTGATT
>CAZLSF010000058.1:0-6217 GCA_964562245.1 uncultured archaeon
TGGTACCATTCAAGTATATTCCACATCAGGATGGACTGTAAAATCTGGGACTTATTCTTTTATAACTAGCCCAAATAACCATTGTGCCATTATGGAAGCGCAGTGTAATAACATAGTTGCTCTCAACAAGGTTCTAACCATACCTTAAATACAATAATACTAAAAATGAAATATTCTCAATTATCTTAACAACTTGTCCAAATTCAAAAGCTAATTTGTTTATTTTAATAAGTAGGATTTTTGTTGATTCATTAATTGATAAAGTTAGTAATTCAAAAATTTAATAATTTTCTGCCTCCCACTAATTTAACAAATTTTTGTCCTGCATCATAAGAAGTATTTTCATTTGTTCCTGCAAAAAGTTCTGGAGTGTCATAGAAACCAGCAGGATTCCCGGAAGCAAAATATATAGGTTTTTCCCCTTTATAAATTCTTGCTCCTCCTGCGCGACTATACCCCAAAATTTTCAAAATATAAGCTCCACTTTCTATATTTAAATCAAATTCCAGATTATTTCTTATATTCTCAACCAATTTAGGGAATATTTCAGAAGATAATTTTTTGTTTTTTCTAAAAAATACTGGATTGATTTTCACCTCGCTGTGGGATTTTCCAACATAACCCGAAATTATATTTTTTCTCAAATCCTCAAGATATTCAGGAATTTCCGGATGAAAATGTTCGTCACTAAGAATTCTATATGAGACACTATCAAAGAAATCAATTATATCCATAAATATAAAAACTTTAAACGCATACTACCCTTGAACTATCTTAACAATTTCATCAATACTTAAAACCTTTTCTTCCCTTGTGTCCATATTCTTTAATTTAATCTTTCCTTCTTTCAATTCCTGTTCCCCAAGAATTGCGCAAAAAGGGATATTATTGGCATTTGCAAATTCAAGATTCTTGCTTATCCCCCTTCCTGCCAAATCAAAATCAACATTTAATTTTTCCCTTAATTTCTTCACGACCGGAAGAAATTTCTCATTTGGAATTCCAACGGGAATTAAATAAACCTGCACACATGACTTCCTGCTTGATTCCATAATTGAAGAAATTGCATCAAGTCCAAATGAACCTCCAACAGAAGGCAGATCTCTTCCAACCAATTTTGAAAGCAGTTCATCAAATCTTCCCCCTGCTCCCAAAGAAGAATTTGTCTTTTCTTTTGAAAATACTTCATAAATTGTTCCGGTGTAATAATTCAGACCTCTTGCAAGAGAAGGGACCAACACAACTTTTTCAAGATTATAAATTTCAATGAGTTCAAAGAGTTTTCCCAGTTCCTCAACACCTTCCTTCCCATTTTCTGTTTTTAATAGTTCTCTTAATTTAGAGAGTATTTCTTCATTGTTTCCTTTTATTTCAAGAACCTCAAAAATCTTTTCTATCTGTTCATTTCTAATGCCTTTTTCAATAAGTTCTTTTTCAACTCCTTCCCTTCCAATTTTTTCAAGTTTGTCTATTGAAAGAATAACTGAATTTTGATTATTTTCTATTCCAGCATATTCGAGCATGCCAATAAGAATTTTCCTGTTGTTTAATTGTATTTCAATATCAAAATTTAATTTCCTGAAAACTTCTTCAAAGATTGAAAGAATTTCAAGCTCAGCAAGTTCTGATTTTACTCCCGCAATATCAAAATCAATCTGAGTGAATTCCCTAACTCTTGATTGTTTTATTGGTCCGTCCCTAAAAACTTTCCCGATTTCATATCTCTTGAAAGGTATTTTTAGATTCTGGTTTTCTTTCAGGAAACCCGCAAGAGTTATTGTGAGTTCGTATCTTAGACCAAGATTTCTTTTTCCCTGGTCTTTAAGTTTATAACATTCCTTAAGTATTTCTTCTCCTCCCCCATATTTTGAAGACAACAGAGAATAAGGTTGAAGTATTGGGGTTTCTATTGGATTGAACCCGTACTTTTCAAGAGTTTCCTTTATAATTTTTATAATGTCCTCTCTCAATATCTGCTCTCTGGTTGAATAATTTTTTGTTCCCTTTAGATTAGTTACATCCATAATTAAATGTTTTTCAAAACAAATTCAAAGTTATTAAGAGAATATTCTGGTTTATCAATAATTACAGGATAAATGGACATAATAGTATCTAAAATATTTATTTGCTTTTTGTTTTGTTTTCCTAAGTGTTCATTAATTCTATTCAGGATTTTTCCAGAATAGATGGTCTCTACACCAAAATTAGCTTTTAAATAACCTTCGATCCCTCCAAATACAGGTAGTAATTCATAATCATCTATTTTTCTTGCTTTAGTTAATTTATCAAAATAATTTCTTGCAATATTTTCATAATATCTGGAAGTGCAAATTACCGGGTTCTTATTCTCCAATTTCATCTTTTCTGATCACATTTAGCTCACCTTTTAATTTAGAAGGTGCTTCTTTGTTCTTCAATAGGTTTGATACCTCGCAGCACATTCATCTTTCAGATGATGTATCATTAGCAAAGTTAATGAATGAGCTGCGAAGTGAGCGTAGCGAACGGTGAGTATTTCAGTTTCTTCCTAAATTTTGTATAATTATCCAAATTCTTCTTCAATCTGTTTAAACATTTATGATTCTATTTTTATTTACATTCTCTTCTGTATCCATATAACAAATATCTTTGACTCTCTACCATTAATAATTTTATTAGAAATTTTTTTCAGGTTATCTTTAGTTATTCTAAGTTTAGGTTCGATAAACCAACTTACCTAAAAATTCCATCAACTATTTAAATGGAACTCAAAGAATTAATAAAACACAGAAACACACCGTTCAGGTTACTGCTCTTAATCCTGATAATTATTCCTTTCTTTTATTTCAATGATTTCTCCCACCATTTTTATGTTTATCTCACAGGAAATATTATCACTGAAGTTATAACACAGCAGTGGCATATTGTGTTTATAAGCATGGCAATATTCCTTTTATTTTTAATTCCTTTGTCATACCAGAGAAAAGCAAACTGGGCTGAGTATGGGTTGGTAACCGCATTTTTTGTTTCCCTGTTCGTGGAGATGTACGGAATTCCTTTAACAATTCTGTTTGCATCAAAATACTTTTTTACCGCAACTAATCCCCCAGCAACCATAGTTGCATTCAGAGTTTTCGGAGTTGACTTTGCCATGGATATGGCGATGAGTTATGGATTAATTTTAATGTTTATCGGAGGATTCTTAATCTCCTTTGGATGGCTCACTCTATACAAAAACATCAAGCAAAACAAATTTGTGACAAACGGAATATATAAATATTCAAGACACCCCCAGTACCTCGGTTTTATCTTAATTATATTTGGATGGTTCATTGCTTGGCCAACAATTCTTACACTAATCTTCGCCCCAATTTTAATCTATAAATACATCCGAGTATGCCAAACAGAAGAAAAAGAGATTTTAAAAAAATCTCCGGAATATAAAAAATATATTGAAAAAACCCCTTTTTTCATTTAATAGAATTTTTATAAAGTTTAACAGTAACTGACACTATTCTTAATAATAACTAATAATATATGGTTTACGATGATTTGAGAAAACATCTTGCCCTACCTGATATATTCACACTCACAGGACTTGCTTTTTCCATTTTTGCAATCTTTTCGGCGATGAAAGGGGATTTATCCACAGCAACAATATTTATTTTCATATCCGCGCTCTGCGATTACTTTGACGGGAAAGTTGCAAGAGCAATTAAAAGAGAAAACAAGTTTGGGGTTGAACTTGACAATCTCGCTGATGTTGTCCTTTATCTCATAGTTCCGATTATCTTTGGTTTTTCAACCGGTCTTACCAATAATATTGCGCTTGCAGTTTACATGCTGTTTATTATATGCGGGATTACACGGCTTGCAAGATTTGCCATATACGGGACAAAAGATGGTTATTACGAAGGACTGCCTGTTTCATATACAATTATTATACCCCTAATCTATTTCGCATTACTGGAATATTCTTTAAATATTAATTTACTTTTAATATTCTATTTTATTCCGTCTTTTATGATGATATCCTCGATAAAAGTCAAAAAGCCTTAACCAAAACTCTCCAGATTTTCCTTAACCAGATACCTTTTCATTTTCTTTTCTTTGTGATAAGCAGTCCAGTAATATGCTTCGTCTCTTGTGTTTTTTGTAACAAGAATGTAAATTTTTCCTTTAATTAACCGCGCAACCCTACCTCTCCTCTGGATACTTCTAATCTCAGAGGGAACAGGCTCATAAAACACCGCCGTCCCAACTCCTTTTATATCAAGACCTTCTTCTCCGATTGATGTGCAGACAAGACAATTATAAAATCCTTCCTCAAAATCTTTTATCACACCAACCTGTTGTTTTTGGCTTAACCCGGATTTTTGACCCACAAGTTTGCCGACTTTAGCACCTTTGATTTCTTCCAGTTTTCTTGCAATCTCATCAACAGTTGCCCTATATTGGGTAAAAATTATAACTTTTTCATCCAATTCTTTTGACACAATCTCTTTTAATTTTCTAAGTTTTGGGTGCTCCCCAAGAGCTGAGACTTTCTTTGAAAATACTCCAAACAAACTATTATTCAATATGCTTTGAGATGCTTTTGATTTCTCTTTACCCAGTTTCTTTATATACTCATTCACGGGCTTTGCTCCTTGTGTCTCAAGCAATTCAAGGCAATAATCAAGTTTAATTAATTCCGCAATTTTAGATACTGCGAAAAACATCTCTTTTCTCTTTGTCTCTCTTGCTTTTTTCATATAAAAATTCTGGAAATCAAGCAGCATTTTTTTTGATACTCTTTTTGTTGGCAATGCCCCAATTTTTGCAAGATTCTCAACCCTACTCTCAAAAATTTTTTTAATTATATTCTGGGCATCTTTGTAATCATCAGGAAGTTCAACATCAATTCTATACACTTCTTTTTCCTGAACATACTGGCTTATCTCTTTGTCCTGTTCAATCCTTGATTCAACATGGTCAATAAACAAAGTCTCTTTTATCTCTTTTATTTTCCCAAGTTTTGATCCGGGGGAAGCGGTTAAACCAACAATCAAAGGATTTTTTGATTCTTTAAGATATTTCTTTGCAATGTAAGTATAAGCATATTTTCCAACAGAATGATGCGCTTCATCAACTATTAGAAGAACAAAATCATCCAGTTTCAAAGTCCTGTTATTTAAATCATTCTGTATTGTCTGTGGGGTGGAAAAAACAATTCTTGCTTTTTTGTATTCTTTTCCTCGGTTCTCAGGTTTTACTGTACCGCTTATAACTTTCAGGTCCGCAAGTTCAGATAATTTCTCAAAAGTTTTTTTATGCTGTTCTATAAGGGGTTTTGTCGGGGCAAGAAATAAAATCTTTCCATCCAGTTTATTTAATCTTTCAGCAATTACTATCAAGGCTATCGGGGTTTTTCCCATACCTGTTGGAAGAACAACAAGGGTGTTTTTCTTCATACAGTTCTTTGCAATATCTGTCTGATAATCCCTCATTTCAATTTTATTTTTCTTAATCAGTGGATGAGAAATATACATAAATAATACTCTCAATATTTCTTAATTGTCAAAAAACAGGACTTAATATGTCATAATTCTCCGTCTTTTAAACCGTAAAACTTATATATAACCAATATATTATGGTGACTCAACAAAACAAGAAACTTACTTTAGGAATTTTACTGACTTTTATAATCTGCATTGGTTCTGCAATTCTTGCCGCTTATTCAACAGGACCTTATGGAAATTATCCAAATCCAGGAATCCATCCTGGTATGATAGGTCCCGGAACTTTCAATGATTCAGGAATGGCTAACCCTCAGTGGGAAATACCAGGTAAACTCAATATAGATAAAAATGCAACGGTTAAAGGAACTCTAAATATTGATAAAGGGTTAATTATAGGAAATCCTGCTGGCGGTGATAAGGGAACAGGAACGATTAATGTTGAGAGTGTTTATGTAAATGGTAGTAGAATGGATGGTGGGGAAGTGCATGTTGATAGATATTATAGTTCTGTTTCGGTGATTAATAGTTTTGGATGTAATTGGAAAACCATAGAGCGATTTAATGTAACTTTACCTCCGGGAGGTATTATTACTTCTCTTACCTTAAAAGCAGAAGTAAATCCTAGTAAAGATAGTATTCAAGCACAGTTAAAAATTATATGTTTAGAATATCCAACCAGATATGTTGAATCTGGTGTTTTGTTAGGTTTTCCAGATAGAGGTTGGGCGGGTTATGGT
>CAZLSF010000059.1:0-5274 GCA_964562245.1 uncultured archaeon
TTATGGCCGTCTCTGGGCTTAGGTAGCGTAATCCCTTGCCGATTAAACGTCGGCCCGCATGAAGGTCCAACGAGGCTTTCACTGTCCCAGACTGGAACCTAGCGAACTCTCCTTCTGGTGAATAGGCCAGAGACTCCCAGCGGGAAGAGTAGTCCCTGCGGAGCTTTACTGCAGCCTGCTGTTGTGACAAGCTTTGAATTGTACAGAGTAGATAGGAGCTTCGGCGAAAGTGTAACACTATCCTTTTCAAAGTTTGTCGCTTACCTCTTTGGAGGGACAGCAGTTGGTGGGCAGTTTGGGTGGGGCGCCACGCCTCTAACAAGGCATCAGAGGCGCCCAAAGGTCAGCTCAGGAAGGTCAGAAATCTTCCGAAGAGTGTAAACGCAAAAGCTGGCCTGATTGGATTCTGCAAAGCAAAGAATCCAAGTACGAAAGTATGGGTTAGCGATATGCAGTCTAGCATTAATGGCTGGCTGTAACATCAGAAAAGCTACCCCAGGGATAATGGAGCTGTGGCCCCCGAGAGTACATATCGACGGGGCGCGTTGCTACTCCGTTGTTGGCTCGTCTCCTCCTGGGTGTGCATAAGCACCCAAGGGTGCAGGGGTTTACTGCTTAAAGAGGCACGTTAGCTGAGTTAAGAACGGCGTGAGCCAGTTCAGTCTATATCTGCTGGGAGTGTTTATAATCTGACAGGAAGGGAGTCTCAGTACGAAAGGAACAGACTCCCGTGGCCTCTGGTGTACCGGTCGTGATTGCGCTGCCGGGTAGCCACGCCATCGCGGATAAGAGCTGAAAGCATCTAAGCTCGAAGCCGCTCTGAAAAATAGATTATAACAGGTGCTCATAGAAGATGAGCTTGATGGGAGAAGGGTGTAATTACCAAGCTTCGGCGAGGTATTCAGCCTATTCTTCCCAACTCCTAAGCAGCAGATAAATTCTCTTATCCCTTACACCGATTATAAAAATTTTAAATTTGTTCAGCCCAATTTTTTGTAACTCCTCTTAAAATATATCTGCAATTTTTCAGTTCTCTTAAATTTCTAGCTCCGACTAAAAACATTACAGTTTTCAATTCATTTTCTAATTCATCTATGTATTTTAAAATACCTTCTTCTCCTTCTTTCTTGTAAATTTTTAAAAATGGTAAAGCAATTCCACAAATTTTTGCTCCTAAAGCAATAGATTTTGCTATGTCCAAACCAGTCCTTATCCCACCGCTTGAAATTAAATCAATTCCAAGATCTTTTAGTTCTAAAAGAGAGCATGTTGTTGGAATACCAAAGTTCAGGAGATGATCTGCAATTTTTCCACCTCTTAATTTTTCAACTTTCATCCAGTTCGTTCCTCCTACTCCGGCAACATCTATTGCTCTAATCCCGCATTTCTTTAGAATTTCACCGGTTTCTCTGCAAATTCCTTGTCCAACTTCTTTTGCAACAACAGGATAGTTCAAGTTTTTAACCAATTTTTTTAAATTTTGAACTGAATTTTTAAAATTTGTGTTTCCTTCTCTTTGTGTAATCTCCTGCGCAGAATTTAAATGAACAAATAAGGCATCTGCTTTGACTTCTTCCATTGCTTTCTCTATTTCTTTAATTTTTATTTCATGCAAATTAGAAATACCAATATTTCCAAAAAGTAATATTGAAGGAGCCACATCTCTTACAAAATATGTTTCACTTAATCTTTTGTTTTCAATCATTGCTCTTTGAGACCCTAAAGCAAAACCAATTTTTTTCTTTTCTGCAACTTTAGCAAGAGTTTTATTTATTTTCTTTGCTTCCTCTGTTCCTCCTGTTATGGATGAAATTATTAAAGGAATATTAAGATCCTTTCCTAAAAATTCTGTTTTTGTGTTTATATCCTCAAAATCAAAATCAGGCAAAGCATTATATACTAGAATAACATCATCAAAAAAATTATTTCCTTCAACTTTATTATTTAAACAAATCTCTAAATGTTCTTTTTTTCTTTCTGATATTTTCATAATAAATCTTATATGTTTCTTTATTTATGAGAAAAGGTATAACAACAGATGTTCTTTTCTGGGTGCTAATTTTTTTCATAGTCCTTATTATTTTTGTTGGAGTTGCCTTGTGGAGCAAAGGATATGGTTTGAATGTTTTGAACTCTTTATTAAGTCTTATCCCTTAATATGAAAGGAGGAATTATTCTAATGATAGTATATATTATTTTAGCCTTGATATTTGTCTTAATTGTAATTTCAGTTAGTTCAAAACTTTTGCCAATATGAAAGGATTAACAATGAATATGATTGTAAACATTATTATAATATTTGCTGTAGCTGTAATAATTACTATAATCTTTATAGCAATCAGCAATGTAATACAACCCCCAATATGAAAGGAGCGCATACAAAATTTCTGATGTTATTTATTTTTGCAATAATCTCCTTAGTTATTGCTCTTTCTCTTTTACTAACTGTTTTTTCCGGGCAGAAAGAAGGTTATATGATGCCTGGAGGAATAGATATTTCTTTAAGTTCTGCAGATGAAAAAATTTTTGTTCTCCCTCCTGTTGTCTGGTTTGGAAAAACTCTTAATTTAAAAGGAACAGTAAACTTTGAAAAAGTGTTTAATGAAGACAATACAAAATCAACAGATTTTATTTTCCCTACAAACAATGTTTATATTGAAGAACCTTCTGCTGATGATGCTCTTAGAGCCTTAAATTTAGTTTTTTTCTCCCAGCCAAGTGCAGCTTTAATATCTAGTTTATTAAAAACAACAGGAAATATAAATTACAAATTTAAAACAATAAAACCAATCCATCCTTTAATAGCTTTCTATCCTTTAGTAACAGATCATTTTGGAACCCCAAAACCACCTGGAGAATTTGATAACACCCTTGATATTTGCTATTTAAACCCAAAAAAATCTTTCGGAAGAATAAATTTAACTTTTTCAATTAATCCAAATGAAGTCTATAAATATTATAAAAAAAGAGGTTATGATTTTGGTAGAAACAAAGTTGAAGACAATATAAAATTATCTGTTAGTTATTTTACAGATAGAGATTCTAAAGAATTTTATAAAGCGACTAAAGTTACTCTTGAAAGGCTTGGAAAAAGAACAATAGCATTTGATGGAAAAAATTGCGAGATTGAATTATTAAGTTGTTGTTCTCCTGCAAAGGTAAAAATTACTTATGATGGAAAAACAGAAACAGGGACCCTTATTAAAAATGAGATTGTGACAATAGCAGGGATAGATATTTATACAGAGAAAATAGAACCGTTTAACATAAAAATTCAGATAGGTGCGGCAAGAAGTTTAAAAAATTTAATAAGAGAATGTAAAAAGAATTCTGGCAAATACAATTGTTCTTTTGTTTTTAATGTTACAAAAAGATGTTGCCCGAATTTTGTAAGCATAAAACCAATTTTCAGAGTGAATTTAACAAAGGAAAAAATACCAAGATGGAAAACAGAAAACACAGACCCAATATATTTCCAGATTATCTATTATTTGGATGTTCTTAAAGACAGAAATTTTACTTTTGATAGTTTTTCAGAAATTCAGAATTTATTTAAGGATGAAGTAGAGATAAGTCCTGTTAAAGACATTTTGATTTATCCTTGCAGAGCAAAGACACCATTAAATAAAATTTCTTCATTATATTCAAGAGTCAAGAGTTTTGATGGGAAAATTATTGACTGGTACCAATGTGATTCTGCGACCAATAATTTTATTCAATTAAAATATACTGATTTAGAGAAAAATTCTACATGGTTTTGCAAAAAGAATAGCATTACAAATGAATATTATCTCTATAATCCATATGCTTTCTGCAAACTTGACGGGGAAGAATTGCCAAAGATTCCAAAACCAAGTTATTTAGAGGGAATCATTCCAAGCAAAGACCTTTTAATGAAATGGGGTCCTTGGATAATGCCAGACATAACCTACAAAATTTATAAGGAGTCTGCATGGCCATGGGCAAAGTTCATGATTTTAAGTACTACCAATACATTAATTAACGGAGGCAACATAGACTTTCCAGAGAATGTAAGAATTGGTACAATAGAGATTTCTTATAGTTTTGAGTAAAAATTAAATAATGAGACAAATGAAAGGAATTACTACCAAAATGATTATTGGGATTATCTTTGCTATTTTACTTGGTATTTTAGCAATTATGATTGTAACAAAAACAGATGAATTAAACTGCATTTTTTCTATTGTTTACATGTCTATTAAAAATATTATACCAAATGTAATATGAACAGGACAACTCTTTTGATTTTGTTTTCAATACTTTGCGCTTTTATAGTCATAACTATAGGAGTATTTCTATGGTATGAACTCAGAGAGAGGTCTGAAGTTTCTCTTTTAGAAAATATAAGAGAAAGAACAGACATTATTGTTTCTGACAGGGTTTCCTTAGGTTGTTTTATTCCTCCTGATACTGATGAGAGCGAATTCAATGATATAAAAGATAAGTTGAAAAGTGAGAATAAAACTCTGTTTGATTATTGTTTTAATTTTAAAAAATCAAGTGTAAAATGGGAGGATATTGCAAATTCTCTTCCTTATGGAATTAAATTAAATGGTTATTGCTATGATTGTAGCCGTAAAGGATGTTTATGTTTAAATGAAGATATGCCAGGGTTTGAAGGAATAAATACGGAAAGAAGAAGTTTAGACTTTGGAACATCGTATATATTAGGACAAATAGGAAAAGGTTTTAAAAAGCAGAGTTTTGCTGAAATAAGAGGGCAACCTTCTGTTTTTGTTGTTAAAAAAGGAGAAGAGGTGAAACTTTCAATTTATGGAGGAATTTTTTTGGCAGGTCAGAAAAGTATTGAAAAAGTTACTGCTGCTTTGTATAATGGAACTGTGAATGAATCAAATAGAATTTCAACAATTGCAGGAGAAGAAAGAAGTTGTTATATTGGAAATAATTGGAATTGCTATCATAGTTGCAGAAGTAGTAATTCTAAAGATTATTGCAGAGTGAGATGCGATTGCTACACAAACCAGAGATATTATGATGAAAATTCTTTAGAAATATGCAAAAATTATTGTAATAGTAAAGACTTTAATGGAAATTCTGGAGATTGCAAAATCGGTTGCGAAGAAGGAGAAAAAATGAATTGTTATAGGGATTGCTTTATTAAAACAGGGAATGCAGAGGAATGCAGCGGAGAATGCAGTTGTTATTATTGCAAAAATATTGATAAATCAGACCTAATAAATTACTTTTTTTGCGATGAAATGTTATCTAATAAAGATGGAAAGCATGGGTGTG
>CAZLSF010000059.1:5284-6210 GCA_964562245.1 uncultured archaeon
ATGGGTGTGAAAAATTCATTGAAATAGAAAACTCAAGTTTCAAGATAAAATCTGGGGAATACACAATCTTTAAAATTGGTGATTTAAGTCTTACAAATCCAAGATATAGAGGTCTTGCATGGGCTGTTGCAAATATTACAACAAAAGAACCATATCCAGGAACAAGCTGTTACAATCCAAATAATTATGATTGCTATTCTCAGTGTTGCGATGAAGCATGCGAATATGCTGATATATGCTGCGGGGACTTTAATACTAAATGCAAAGATAAAAAAGAATCTATACCTCTGCTTGGTCCAACTCCTGTTCCTGTTATTATTACTTTAGGTCCGAAATGTGAAAAAAGATGTAACTGCTCCACAACAACCAGAACAGAAACAGAAAACCCTTTTGTTCTATGCAAAATTTTCTGCTCTTCAAGGGATGGTTATTATGGAAATAACACAAAAATTATGAAATGTCAGGAAGGATGTGATTGGGGTGCACGACAATATGAAAAATTAGAATATTTTGGTTTCAAAAAAGATGTTGATTTAGTTTTTGTTATTGATACAAGTGGAAGTATGAATGACGAATGGGATAGGTTGTGTAATATTATGAATAACATTAAAGAAAGTGTTGAAAAAGAAGGTTATAAATTAAATGTTACTTTATATGCTCTTGGTGAAGGAAGTAATATAGGCAATGTTGATATTAACTGTCCTTATACCATACTTAATTGTTCAGATATAAATTCAGACTTGGGTTTGTCTCTTGATTGTACCTGTGCTGATTGTTGGCAGGAATCTTGGGGTCCTGGAGCAGAATGGGCTGTAAAAAATCACCCATGGAGAGAAGATGTTTTGTCAAAGATTTTATTTGTTGTTGGTGATGAAGGTCCTTATTGTGGAAATGAAAATGTATGTGGAAGTGGTGGACCAACACAC
>CAZLSF010000060.1:0-6142 GCA_964562245.1 uncultured archaeon
CCATCTTGAATTATATTCTGTTCTTTTAATTATAGGATTAATTGGAGGTCTGATAACTGCAATAATAACAATTTTCAAAAAATCTTTGTCTGGTTATACTACTCCCATCTATGCTCTTTTTGAAGGATTGTTTCTTGGGGCGATTTCAGCTATGGTGGAACAAACCTATCCCGGAATAGTGATGCAGGCAGTATTATTAACATTCGGAACGCTTTTTTGTCTGCTTACAGCTTATAAATCAAGATTGATTAAAGTAACCGAGAATTTTAGACTGGGTGTTGTCGCAGCCACCGGAGCAATTTTAATAATATATCTATTTACCTTTGTAATGGGTTTTTTTGGAATGAGCATGCCATATATCCATGAAAGCGGTTTGATAGGAATAGGTTTTAGTCTGGTTGTAATAATTATTGCGTCGTTAAATCTGGTTCTTGATTTTGATTTTATTGAAAAAGGAGCAGAAGCCAAAGCCCCAAAATATATGGAATGGTACGGAGCTTTTGGGTTGATGGTCACTTTAATCTGGCTGTATATTGAGATATTGAGATTATTAGCCAAGCTTAGAGACAGGTAATTTTATTAATCAATAATATTTACTCTTAAATGAGTTTTAATCCATTTTTCAGTATTTCTTTAACCAAAGGGTCCTTCTTATTTTTATAGAATAATTTTTTTACAAAAAAATGAAGTTCAATAGATTTACCATATAATTTTTCCATTTTTCTAATTTTTTTCTTAATTTTCATTTTGTCAAGATTATCTGTTGTTAGGATTGCCAGATCCACATCTGAATTTTCATTAAATATTAATTTGGAATAAGACCCAAATAAATAGATTTCAATACCTTTAACAATTGAAAATTCTGAAGTCACATCTAATAATAAAAGATAAACATCAAAAGGCAATTCTTTTAAATTTGTATATTGTTTTGATATTAATTCCATTATTTTTTCCTGTATTTTTATTTTCAAAATTTAACATATACAAATTTTCTTCCTTTTTCAATATTTTTCCTGACAATAATTTTAGCAATGTTTTATCAAGAGGAATGTTATTTAGTTTAGTCCTTTCTTTTATTTCTTTCCTTCTAAATCTGGAACCCGGAGATAAAGAAAATAGACTAAGTATTTTAAATGAATCCAGATTAAATATTTGATTAATCATTTTTTTCACCTATCAAAATTTCAATTTTTTTAATATATGGTTCTGCAATTTCATTCAAAAATTCTTTTGCATTTTTGCGAAATTGTTCTTTCATAAAAGTAGTTCCTGTGTAATATGCGATTTGACTCTTTCTTTGCTTCGGATAGATCTGTTGCCAGATTAAGGAATTCTTCATAACCTTTTTCAATTAAATCCAAAAGTTTTTTATTTTTTATTAATTCTCTTAAATCTTTTATTGTTGTCACATGCACTTCTTTATCTATTTTAAGCCTGAATTTTTTTGCAAAAAGCAATTTTGTAGCATCATGCATTGCATAATAACCTGAGATAATACTCCATCTTGAAAATTTTCCACATTTCTTTTGCAGTGGCTTAAATTATCTTTATATGAATTTTCAAAGAAATTAAGGTATCTTTCCAGTTCAAGTTCTCTTATTTTACTTACTTTTCCTTCATTTGCCAGAGTTTCTATTCTTACCATTTTTTACCACATAAATGGTATTTATTTTCGTTTATATAAATGCTTTACCACTTTTTTGGTATTTTTTGCACTATTCTATAAAATCCTTATTTCTCCTTTATTCCCGTCAACTTCAACAAAATCCCCATCTTTCAGTGTTTCAATTAAATTTTCATTTGGTTTATCAACGCAGGGAATGCCGGCTAAAATAACCCCAGTCGCAACAATGGTTTCTGTTTCAAGGTTGATTATTGCGGATGGAGCTACACCATTTTTTTTCAGCCCATAGATTACATAAGACCCAACTGTGCTCCCCTTCCCATTTGGAAAAACAAAAACTTTATCTTTTATGCAAACACCTTCAAGAGGATTTCCTTTTTCAATTATAATTCCTGTTTTCGAGTCAATGTTCCCGTAAAATCCAAAAGGTTCTTTCAAAATTATAACCTCACCTTTCCCAATTCCTTCTGAAATCCCTCTTGCTTTTACAGTTCTCATTTTCCTAAACCTTTCTCAATTAAAGTATCCAAATCACTGAAAAATACTTTCTTTTTGCAAAACCCGGGAAGATATTTTGCGGCTTTTCCTGAATTAGTTCCAATACATTTAAAATCACTTTCTTCAAGGGGGGAAACAACCATGCAGGTATCGCACACAATCTTTGCCCCAGCATCATTAATTATTTTTGTGTAATTCATCCTGTCAGCCCATGTTTTTATGGATTTTGAGGTGCAAACCCAGAATTCCTTTTTAAGTTTTCTACCATTTAATTTTTTAGCAAGAAGTTCTATCTCTGAAATTGATGCATGCGGACAACCAATAACAATTAGATCAGGCTCGGGATTGTCTATGAGTTCTTCATAACTTTTTTTTAAATCTTCTGCGGAAAATTCAATTTTTTCCAGACTGTTTACAATAGATCCATATTTTTTTGCTTCAGGTGTTTTATTTTCAACATGATATAAAGCAACAGCTCCTGACGCAGCCATTGCAGCTCCCAGAAATTTTAAATTATCTGTGTTGCATTTTTTTATCCCTGAGAAATAAGGTATTTTGTTTTTCACAAGTTTCCCAATAAAATATCCAAGAGCCCCAAAGTCAGAACTTGTTTTTAATTCAACATTTAAATTTATTAAAAAATCAGGTTTCCTATTTTCCTCAAGATGAAGCCCATAATTTGCTGTTCTTCCTGTTATGCCAGCCGCCAATGCTGAGGGTCCCCCTTCTCTATTTGTCCTCGCCCCGATTACTGAATTTGCAAAGGACACAGCAGAGGACTCGCTCCACGCAAGGTGTTCTCCAAATCCCGGAAGATTTCCGAATAAGTAAGGCGTACAGGAACAGGTAGTTACCACACCCATTTTCCTGAATGCTGAAATTATTTCCATCTGCTTTCCAGCAAATGTTTCGGAGATTCCAAGTTCTTTCCAGTTTTCAAGGTCCATTCCCGCAGGATTAAGAAAAGTAGGTACTCTTACTTTTGCGCCTTCATCAGCAAATCCATTTAGAAATTCAAGACCCGGGTCCCCGATTGATTTATAGGAAACCCCTGATGCCTGCGATGATGAAATGTTTATCATCTTATCTGCTCCATAAATATCCCCTAATCTTACAAGGAGTTTCATGCATTTCGCTACAACAACCCCTTGTTCTCCTTTAAGCATTGATTCTTCTTCATTTGTAAGGTACATAATTAATTGTATTTAGTATTTTATGGTGCTTGATTTTTCGGAGAAAGTGTTAAAAGGTTTCAAAAATATAATAAAAGAAATAGAAAAGGGTTCATCTGAACATGATATAAGGTATAGATTTGTAAAATATTTTGTTGAAGAAGTTCTAGAATATGAGCCAAAATATATTAAATGGGAAAAGAAGAGAGCTGATTTGACAATTGTTGATGAGAATGATTTTGCAGTTATTAAGATTGAAACAAAAAGACCAAGTGAAAGTATAGATAAAATACAACATGAAGAACAGGCTTTCAAATATGAGGAAGACACCACTAAATTTATAGGTTTGACCAATTTTTTGCAGTTCAAATTATGGGAGATTAAGAGAAATAGCAAAGAACTGAGGGTTAATCTGGATTTTTCCAGGATATTGGAACAAAGGAAACCAGTAGATAATTTATCCAGTGAAGAAAAAACCCAGATATTGTTTTTGAATAATTTAACCAAAGAAAGTCTTTTTGATCCCAGTAAATATGATAGATTTGATGAAACTTATGCAAGAATAGATATAACAAAGGAGATAGGATTTAAAAAACTTCTTGATAGGTTAAATTTTATAGCCAGTAATATGTTATTGGGTTATACACTCAGAACATTTGGCGAGTATAAAGAAGGATATAATAAATATCTGGCTGAACTTGGCAAGGCAGAAAGAGAATCAAAGAATAATGAGGGGAACACTGAGTTAACTCATAGTGTGGCAAAATATAAACAGAAACTGGAGGAAAAATACCAGAGATATAAGACTTTCTCCGGGTATGAATTGTGGAAGGAATATTCCGGGAAAGAAAGTGTTGAAGATGATGAAATCAAAGAAGTTTTTTGCAAAGAAACGATTTATGTTCTGTTAAACAAACTCCTGTTTATTAGAATTTGCGAGGATAAAGGATTTTTGAAACAAAACATTTCAAATGGAGGTATTGAACAACTCAGGGAATTTTTAAAGGAAAGGGTTGGTAAAGATGAGATAAATAAAGAAGTTCTGGAATTTGCGTATAAAAGCGCGAAGAATCTTTATTCACATTTTTATGAAATAGGGGTTCTTGATTGGTTTAGGACAGGGGATGGCGAGTTAAACGTGTTGTTAAATAGAGTTTTGTGGATTTTAAACCAGTTTGATTTTACTCATATTGACAGAGATATATTAGGGAATCTTTATGAAAAATATTTGCCAAGCGGAGAAAGAAAAAAGTTAGGAGAATTTTATACGCCAATTGAAGTTATTGATTATATTTTAACCTCTGTTGGATATACTTATAGTCATGATATTGAAACCAAAGATTTACTTGACCCTGCGTGTGGTTCAGGAGGTTTTTTGGTGAGGGCTTCAAGAAGATTGGTGAGCAGATATTTGGTGAAATTCGCGAAAACCGATAAAAAAGAATTAAGAGACCCGAAAAAATGGAAGGAAATTGTAAGCAGATTGTCGCCTGATGAAGCAAAAATAATTCTCGAAGCGATGCAGGAGCATATTTACGGGCTGGATATTAATCCATTCGCATGCCATATTGCAGAAATGAACCTGTTATTCCAGATTATTGATTTATATCAGAAAGTCAGGGAGAAATATCCAGATTATAAACTGAAAAGATTTAAGATCTATAGAACAGATTCTCTGGAAAAATCAGAGCAAAAACAAATTTATGATTATACCTATTCCGCTTTTTTGGAAGAGCAGGAAGAAATAGATGCAATTAAGAACAAGAAATTTGATTTTGTTGTAGGTAATCCACCTTGGGGTGGAATTTTAAAAAGAGAAAAAGGATTAATGTTAGTAGAAAGATTAAAACAGGATTATGTTTCTGCTGTTGGAAAATATGACATTTATGTCCTTTTTATAGAAAGAGGAATCAATTGGTTAAAAATTGGTGGACGATTTGGTTACATTGTACAAAATAGATTTTTAAGAGTTGATTATGGAAAAAAGATTAGAGAATATTTGTTGGATAATGTTAAAATTGAAAAAATAGTAGATTTTGGAGATACAAAAGTTTTCGCAGATGTAACTACTTACCCCGCTATTATAATACTTGAAAGAAAATTAATCAAAGATACTGAATTAATTTATATTGAAGTCAAACCAAAAGCAGATGAACTTTCATCTCAAGAAGTTATAGATTATGTTAAATCTTATTCACTTAAATCTAAGGATTATTTATCTATAATTCGAATAAATCAACAAAAATTAAAGAACTTAAATACTTGGTTACCCGCTCAGATTGTGATTGATTCTATGATTAATAAAATAAAGAATGTCAAATATCTAAAAGACTTAACAGAGGAAATGATGGAAGGTGTAACATTTGGGGGTAAAGGTGCTGACAATATTTTTATAATTAATAACGAAGCAATTAATTCGTTTAGGATAGAATCAAAACTATACAAAAAAGTATTGAAGGGTAGAGATATAAGAAAATGGAATTTGCAGTGGAATCATAGATTTTTGTTTTATCCATATGATATAAAAGGAAATGAAATAAATATAAAGGAATACCCAAATGGTTATGAGTATATAAAACAATTTCGAGAAGTTCTTTCTAAAAGAATTTTAGATGGTAAGAATATTACAGAATGGGGTAAACAATGGTTTTCATTCTGGAGAGTCAGAAACCCAAAAGTGTTTAAAAGACAGAAAATATTATGCCCTAGAATTTCAATAAATAATAGTTTTGCATTGGATGAAAAAGGAGAATTTTATTTAACAGACTCTGCAATAGCAATTATTCCTAAAAATATTAATATAAAGTATCTATTAGGTATCTTGAACTCTAATATCCTGTTTTATATT
>CAZLSF010000061.1:0-6103 GCA_964562245.1 uncultured archaeon
TGGGGCAATCCAGATAAAAAATGTTCTGGGATTAAGTTAATCAAATACCAGCCATTTCCATAAAGGAACCACTTTTATGTTTTTTCCTTTTTCTTTAATTTCATCTTCTTCGTCCCAAGAAATAATCAATAGATTATTGCATTTTAGTTCCTTGCTGGCTTTTAATAAACTTTTTATTTCTCTTTCTTTTGTGTTATAGTCCTCCAAAGAATAACAAACCTGTATTAGTTGTTTAATTTTTAATCCTTTTTTTAGAACAAAGTCAACCTCTCTTTGCTGATAATCCCGGAAATAATATAAGCTCAAATCAGGATTAAAAGATTTTTTTCTAAATAACTCTATTGCCACAACATTTTCTAAAAGAAAACCAAAATCAATATTTGTCCTTATGCTTACATGATTTACAATTCCTGAATCTATTACATAAACTTTCTTTTCACTTTTTTCAATTTCTTTTGGTTTATAAGAAAATTTGCTCAAAGGTAAAAGTAGATAAGCTTCTTCCAAATAAGAGAGATAATTTTTTGTTGTGTGCTCGCTTCCAAGGTTAAATTGTTTCTTTAGTTTATTGTAGCTCACCGTTCTACCCGGATTACTTAACAAACTCAAACTTATTTCCTTAAAAGTTTTCCTATAAGCAATATTGTGCCTTGAGATTATATCTCTATCTACAATTTTTCTATAAAGTTCTCTAAGATAAATTTTTGGATTTTCTTTTTCAACTATTATTTCAGGAAATCCACCATTAAATACATAGTTCTCCAATTCGTGTTTTAATAAAGCATGTCCTTTTGTTGTTTCCAAATCTTTGTCAAAATTTATGGCTGTTAAATATTCTCTAAAACTAAAAGGATATATTTCCATAGACAAATGTCTTCCTGTCAGATGAGTGGCCAATTCTTTGTTTAATAATTTGGAGTTGCTCCCTGTTATAAATATATTATAACCCTGTCTTTTTAACCTGTTTACAAACAATTCCCAATTCTCTAAATTTTGAATTTCATCAAAGAAAATTGTTTTTAGGTCTTCTCCATAAATTTCTATAAGTGTTGACAAGACCTCCTCCGGGTTTATATTTATCAATCTTTCATCATCAAAATTAACATATCCAAATTTGTTTTTTAGAATATTGTAAGTAAAAACAGATTTACCGCATCTCCGAACTCCGGCAGTAATTTTTATTAATTTTGAAGAAATTATGTATTTAAAATTTGTTTGCGCTTCCCTCTCAACTATTTTCTTATCTTTCATCATTTCTTCTAATTCAGCTTTCTGGTCTTTCAGGATTCTCTTGCACTCCATAATCATTAGTGCGAAGTTTTATATAAAAGTTCGCAATAAGACTGCTTTGGGTTATTTTACCGGTTTGAACAAATATAAAATCCCTTTTACCTAATTTAAAAAAACCAAAGCATAAAGTGTTGGCAAAAATCACTCATCCCTGGTATTTTTTAATCATTTTTATTGTTAGCTCAAAAAGAACACCGAAAGCAATTCCGGCGCAGATTGCCATCTGGATTGCAAGCATCTGGGTAAATCTAACAACCCAGAAACTTTTAGCTGGGGCAATCCAGATAAAAAATGTTCTGGGATTAAGTTAATCAAATACCAGCCATTTCCATAAAGGAACCACTTTTATGTTTTTTCCTTTTTCTTTAATTTCATCTTCTTCGTCCCAAGAAATAATCAATAGATTATTGCATTTTAGTTCCTTGCTGGCTTTTAATAAACTTTTTATTTCTCTTTCTTTTGTGTTATAGTCCTCCAAAGAATAACAAACCTGTATTAGTTGTTTAATTTTTAATCCTTTTTTTAGAACAAAATCTACTTCTTTACCATCTACTTTTGCATAAAATAAATCTTTTCCTGTTTTATATCCTCTTTTCAAAAGTTCAATAGCAACAGTATTTTCCATTAACTTTCCTGAGTTCTCTGAGAAATTCAGATAAAATAACTTAAAAAATCCATTATCTACACAATAAATCTTTTTAGGATTTTTGATTACCTCAGAATATTTTGGTGAGTAAATAGGTAAAAAGAAGAAAAGGAAAACAGTTTCAAAAATTGAAGAATATCTTATCACTAAATCTGTGCTGACTTTATAGCCTTTATTTCTTAATATATTTCTCATTTTTGTAAATGAAACCAAAGTTCCAATTCTTTCAATAAATAAACCTGTAAGTTCATCAATAACTTCTTTTTTTCTAACCTCGACCCTTGATTTTATGTCTCTTTCAATTATATCATTAAACCCTTCTTCCAGATAAGAGAAATCATCTGTTAAAATATATTTTGGAAAACTTCCGTGTTTTAAGTATTCCTCAGCAAATTTTCTTATTTTCGCTTCTTTCTCTTCAGTTATCCTCTCAAAATTGGAAAATCCTTTAAAAGCTAAGAATTCTTTGAATGAAAGAGGAAAAAGTTCTATTGATTTGTGCCTGCCAGTAAGCAGTTTTCCATAATCTTTTGAGAGCAATAATTTAACAGACCCGGAAACAATTAATTTCACTCTACCCTTAAATTCATCGTAAATGCTTTTTGCAAAAACTTCCCACTTTTCCACTGTTTGTATTTCATCAAGCATCAGAAATACCGGTTTTTTAAGCAAATTTTCTTCATAGATAAATTCTATCAAATAATTCAAATCTTCGAGTTTTAAAGGATAAACAAGCCTGTCTTCGCAATTTAAATAAATGAAATTTCCTTTTTTTGCAATAAGATACATTAAATTAGTCTTTCCGCACCTTCTTACTCCTACAATATCATTTATTAAGTCTGTTTTTAAAAAATCCATATTTATCTTCCTTTCTTTAACATCCTCAAAGTCTTTTTCCCAAAAAGCGTAAATATATTTTTTTATGGCTTCTTTTTTCATAATATATATACGATAAAAATATATAAAGTTATCGTGTTTATGCGATGAAATTGGTTTTAGATAAACAGAAAAATTAGGTGTAAGTATGGGTGGGTATTTGAAGAAGATAATCTAAATCTTATAGAAATTATATTGAATAAGTTTATGAAAAATTATTTTAGATTATTTGGGTTGATTGGTATAGGTATATTTATTTACCTGTTGTTAAATATAAACTTATCTGTTTTGTTAACCTCTTTCAAATCTATGAATTATCTTTATTTCTTTATTTCTTTGTTGTTCATTCTCCCTGCAATTGTAATTAAAGTTATCAAGTGGTTGTTGATTGTTGACAAAGAAGATAGAATTAATTTGGTTGATGGAATTTTCGCATGGGTTGCAGGCTTCTCATTAGGCATAATTACTCCAGGGAAACTTGGGGACTTCACAAGAGCAAAGTTCTTGAAATCAAAACCAGGAAAAAGTCTGCTGAGTGTTTTAATTGACCGGCTTAATGATATTTTTGTTCTCTTTATTTTTGGAATTTTTTCAGTATTTATCTTATTCTCAAACAAAACACACTTATCTAATTTGGGTTATCTATTTCTATTATTCTTCGCATTTTTCATTATCGGAATATCTATTTTAAGAAATGAAAAATTAATTAAAAAAATTGGGGTGCCTTTCTACAAATATTTCATTCCAAAAAAATTTAAGAAATCTATTGGAGAAAATTTCAATATCTTTTATAGAAGTTTTGAGAAAATTGAGAAGAGAAAAATTTTTGTGAATTTTTTGTTAACAATTCTTGCCTGGTTTGTTGGATTTATTCAGTATTGGTTTTTATCTCTTGCTTTTGGTCTAAATATCTCATATTTTCTCATTTGTTTAATTACACCAATATTGCTTCTTGTCCAGTTGATTCCAATTTCAATTTCCGGGATTGGAACAAGAGAAGCAGCATCTATTTTACTGTTGTCAAATTTTGGAATATCCCCGGAACTTGCTATTGCCTTTTCTTTGGGAATCCTGATCGAGGATTATCTTCTTGGTGGAGTAGGTTTGTTATTTTGGCTGAAAATCAAAAGTTGAATCTCAATTTAAAAAGGAATAATAAATTGTTTATACCGTCCCTAAAAGTGTTTAGCTCAACACCACCCAATCTTTCATAATAGTTGACAGGTTTTTCAGTAAATCTAAAACCTGCTTTTATAATCCTTATTTTTATTTCTTCAGAAAAAGGCATGCCATCGGCTTCTAATTTTAAGTTTTTCAAAATATTGGTTTTGAATATCCACATACCAGACTGTGAATCCTTTAAATGTATCCCAAAAAGAATATTTGCCGTCAAAGTAAGAATTTTATTACCTATTTTGTGGGTAAAAGTCATACTCTTATCATTAGGAATTCTATTACAAGAAACAAAACTATATTTATCCTCTTTTATTAATTGAATATACTCACTTAATTTTTCTGTGGAATAACTCCCATCTGCATCCAAAGTAACTATAATATCTGCTTTAACTCTTTCAAATCCTGTTTTATAAGCCCTGCCATAACCTTTTCTCGGCTCCGAAATTATTTTTGCTCCTAATTTTTTTGCGATTTCTCTAGTTCTGTCTGTTGAATTGTAGTCCACTATATAAATTTCATTAACATGAAACTTTACATCTTCTATTACTTTCCTTATTCCTTCTTCTTCATTTTTTGTGGGGATTAAAGCAACTATTTTCATTTTGTTGGTTTGGCCACAATAAATTGGTTTAAACCAAATTGAAAATAGGAGTGTTTAATTATATTAAAATTATGTTTTTTTAATATTTCAACAAGCATATTTTTTGAGTAGTAAATTTTATGGTCAAGAGCATCTTTATTTTTAAAAATACCTGCATGACAGCAAAATTCCAAAATTGGTTTTGAAGGAGGTGTTGGAGTTGTTAATAATAATATTCCGCTGGAGTTTAATACTCTGTAAATCTCAGATAACATAGTTGTGGGGCTAATTAAATGTTTTATCACAGCAAGGTTAATAACTATATCAACAGAGTTATCTTTTATAGGAAATTTATCTTTAGAAATATCCTGGCTGAAGAGGGTAATTTTTTTTTCTTCCTTTTCACTTACAGTAAAATCAATCCCATAACCCTTTTTTATATAATCTCTTAGTTGTTTTAGAAGTTTATAATGATACCCACAACCAACATCCAATACAATAGAATCTTTTGGGATATATTTTTTAATTTTGTTTAATCTCATTTCAGCCAACTTTAAATCAACAAAATTCCACTGTTCACTCATAATTTAACCTTAAATAATAGTAACTACTATGCTTCTCATGCACTTCATAATAGATAAATTGAGAGTGCCTGCAACATGCAACCAGAGGATCTTACCTTCCACGCGCAAGCCAGACTCATTAAAGTTAACTGCATCAGAATCAATCAGCTGCTGTTTTATCACTTTGTTATCTGGTTTTACTTTATCTAATAGAGTTGCGTTTGTCTGAAGAATTGTTGCTTCAGAAATGGAATGACTGAATATATCCTCGAATATCTCACATATGCATTCCATCAGAATAAATTGATAATCATTAAAATAACTGGCCAATGACTTGATATGACTGCTGTATTGCGTTGGTTGGGTTGCATCGGATTGGAACTCGGCTTTAGTACACTTTCCGTATTTAGAACAACATTTGATTTCTACTCTATGCTCAGTTACTTCTATCTGGATGGGAGGAATATCAAACACCTGGCGTTTTTCATAAGCAATAATTTCTTCACCCTCAAGCGAAGCATGGTGGTGCTTGTATTGATTAATTTCATATATTTGTATGTAGTTTAGATTTTCCACTGCCTTTAGAGTATGACCTTTATGTCCCTTTTGACCTTCATTCTTTTTACCTATAGATTTTCTTGAACTTGTTGTGTGGGGGTTTTTGCATCTATCGGTTGGAAGTGGCTTGCTGCTATTCCTGCTGTTTTTAGCTAGTTGATTTTGCAGATTTTGGATAATTTCTCCAAATTCTTTATTCTCTCTCTGAAGTGGTTCAATATGTTTTTCTAATTGTTTTATGCACGTATCTTTGTCTGTCATAATATATACAATACAAGCTCTATTTATAATTATGGTTTAAAATCCCGATATTTGGGGTGAGTAGTTACCATATATTTATAAACAAATCCACTTCCAAATCAAAACCCTTTGCAGAAATTTTCATACTTTTCAAAACATTTCCTCTAAAACCCC
>CAZLSF010000062.1:0-6071 GCA_964562245.1 uncultured archaeon
GTTAATTCTCTTGGATCTTTTCCATCTATCGTGATTTTATAAGAAACACAAGAGCCAATTATCTGCCTTATTTTTGCTTCCTCTGAATTTCCTGGAATATCAATATTTTTAGCCATTTCCTTGATTTTTTCCATGGAAATATCTCCAATAAACTCTTCTTTTTTGTCTTTACTCGAAAGTTTTGCAAAGTTGCCTGCTTTCTTTATCAATTCTGCTATTGTCGCCATTAATTATTTAATTTTAAATTATTATATGAAAATTGTAGAGAATAAAGAAAATATGACTGTTTTGGAAACAGAAGAAACTTCAACTTTGCTTAATTTGCTGGTTGATAGGCTTTGGGAAGAGAAAGATGTAAAAAGAGCAGCTTATGGCTCAAAACATCCCTTTTTAGATAATATGCAGCTACTCATTGAAGGAAAAAATACAAAAAAATCAATAGAAAAAGCTTGTGATTCAATAATCAAAGACTGCGATAGCTTACTGAAAAAAATTTAATTTTTAGTTTTACAAAATTTAATTATTTTTGAATTTTAAAATAATTTTTTAGAGTAGATAATCTGATTATGTGTTGGTTTATAATATTATATGGGCCCGCCCAGATTTTCCAAATTATTTCTTTCTTTTGCTTGAGGTTTTATTTCTTTCTAAGAAAGAAAACCTCATTTGAACTGGGGATCTCCGCGATGTCAACGCGACGTTTATTACAGATTTCTCTTCAATTTAAACCAAAGAAAAACTGACCTAACCAACTAGACCACAGGCCCATAATTAACAAAAATTAATTATTTACTCCTTTCCTTCAACAGTCTTATTGTATACACTTAAAGTCTCTGAAGCCACTCTGTCTAAGTTAAAAATTTCCTCTGCTCTTCTCCTTCCTCTTTCCCCCATTTCTTTTGCTCTGTTCTCATCTTTCAAAACCTCTTTTATTCCCCATGCAATATCCTCATAACTTCTTCCATCAACATGAACGCCAGTCTGTTCTTCACCTTCTGGAATAACCTGCTCTCTGAAACCAGATATCCCGCTTGCTCCAACAACCACAGGTTTCTTTAGACACATTCCCTCAAGTGAGACAATCCCGAAAGGCTCTGCTGAACTTGGAAAAACGCAAACATCTGACAAAGCATAATGCGCAATTCTTTCTTCCTCTGAAACAAACTCAGACCTGATTATCACTTTATCTTCTATTTTATTTCTCTCCACAATTTCAATAAGAGTCTGATACTGTTCTCCTTTTCCTAAAACAATTAGTTTGGTATCAGGATATTCTTTTAAAACTAAAGGAAATCCGCGCACCAAATTCTCCGCGCCTTTTATCCAAGTTAACCTTCCAACAAAAAATACTACTTTCTCATTTTCTTTTATTTTATATTTCTTTTTTAATTCATTCACCAAATCCCAATTTACATTTTCGAGTTTATATTTATCAGTATCGCACCCATTCCAGACAACATTTATCTTTTCTTCAGGATAACCCAGACTTATTAAATGTTCCTTCATTGCATAGGAAACTGTAATAACAGAATCAGCCTGCTCTGCCATTTCCCTCTCAAAATATTTTATTGTGGGACTGCCACCACCAACTCTTTGTTGCTCGGTTGAATGCAGGTGGAACACAATGGGCAAATCAGTATCCTGTTTTATTATAAGTCCTGCAATAGCAGACAGCCAATCATGAACAACAACTAAATCAAATTTCTTATTCGGTAATATCTCATTCAAAAACTTTGCAGCAGAAAGATAATTATAAGAAAATATTTTGTTAAAAAAAGCAAGATGGGTACCCCAATTCCGCAGATTATCAGATACAATAGGTTCTAATATTTTAGTGCTGTCAACAATCTTTGGTCTGTGAACATTTATATTACCCATCTGTTCGTTTGTCTTAAGTGTTCCGTCATTTAAAGTAAAAACCGTAATTTCATTACCAAACTTTGCAAGCCTTGGAGCAACCTGCGAAGCATAAGTGCCGAGACCGCCAACAAGAAGAGGTGGGTATTCCCAAACAAAATAAGCAATCCTCATAATTATATAATTCTGTATATATTAAAAGATAAACATTACATTAAAGCAAAAAATTCCATCATTCTATTATCATATTGCATCTACCAACAGAATTTATGGTAATTTGATCTGCAGGATAAATAATACCTTAATCCCTATTCCTAAACCAATTAAATTAAAATCTCAACAATAATAAGCGTAAAGCAGCATTGCCGCGCTCCAGCTCTGGTTTGCGGAACCCATCGGTTTTCCCTCTGAATTCAACCATTCAGAAAATCTCCAGTTTTCCAGTTCACAACTTTCAACCAATTTATTAAATTTCTTCTCAAAAGGTCTTCCTTCCTTTTTTAGAGTTGCAATATAAAATCCTCCAACAAAAGGCCATATTCCACCATTATGGTAGTTACCCGGTTCCTGCAAATAAGGCAATTCAGACCACCTGAAATAAAAGTTCCAGAAAGGATCGGTTCTTTGAATCGGAGGATGCAATACCTTTAATGGATAGGGTTCATCTATTTTCTCTCTTTCAACATAATTCAAAATCTTATTTTTTTTATCATCATCCGCAACATCAAATAAAATTGCAAGCAGGTTTGCAAAAGAATCAAATCTTGAATCAAATTTTCTGAAACCAAGATCTGCAAGATAATAATTCCTTTCTTTTTCCAGTTCCTCTCCAAGAATTTCTACATCCTTCTCAATTCCAGTATGACCGTAATCTTTTTTTATTTTCTCCAGATTGTTTTTCGATGGCCAAAAAAATAAATTAATACTTTCTTTCAGGTTTTCCGCAATCCAGTTGAATTTTTCTTCTTTGTTGAAAATCCTGCTAATTTCATCAGCATCCTTTAAAGCCTTATAAAGTAGCACATTGTCATATAATACTCTGCCACTCCTTAAAAGCAAATCCATCCAGTCAGAACCCTCATTTGTCTCAATCAGCCAATCATTATTTTGATCAAGACACAAAACCCAGTTAAGCGCATTGTTTATTTTTTTATAATGACTCCTCAGGAAATTCAAATCTTCGGTGAATTTGTAAAAATTTAAAACTGTAACAGGATACCACAAACTTGAATCAACACAACCACCTTCTCCAAAACAAACCTTGTCTCCGGGGGAAATTTTATTTGGAATCTGTCCTGTAAATTTCTGATATTTAGAAGCAACATTTATTATTCTCTTTGCCATTTCAATCAAATTCTTATTTCCTGAAGCAACCATTCCAAGCGTGGAAATAAGAGCATCCCTTATCCAAAATTCAGGATAATAATAACCCGCTCTTATTCCATTATCTATTTTATTATTCAAAATAATTTCTTTTGCCTTTTCAATAAATAATTCCATAACTAATATTATCAAATGAATTATCAAACAAATAGCTTAAGAGATACATCTGAAAGATTAAAAATTCAGTCTGAATGAATTTAAAATATTTTCAAAAAAAGTTTTTTTTCTTTTTACCTCAAATCCCGCTATCGTAGATGCCAAAGAATATAAGGCATCATTTGATTTTGCTTTTGGATTGTAGAAAGATAAAGGTAATTTTTTTACAAGAGCCCTTTCTATCTCTAAATCATGAGGTATGCTTCCAATCACAGGAATTTCTGTAATCTTTTCTATTTCTTTATCCGTAAGTTCATGATTCCTGTTCTTTCTGTTATTTACCACAATACCAAGTATTTTCTTATCTAGTTTCTCTGCAATTTTCCTGCATCTGTATAAATCCACCACCGCGCTTGTATAAGGTTGCGTTACAAAAAGTATTTCATCTGCGGCAGAAATAGCGGCAAGACCTTCTCTCCCGAGACCAGGAGCGGAATCCAAAATTACATGCATATTCAATTCTTCCAGTTTCTCAGGCAACCTAAACATATCTATTCCAGTTAAATCAGTTAATTTTAGCGAAGAAGGAATAACCTTAACTCCGGTATTATGCTCAAATATTGCATCTCCTATCTTTGATTCATCCTTCAAAATATGATTTAATGTTATGTCAACATTGTACAGTCCTAAATTTACACCTAAATGAGGTGTAGTCATATTGCAATCAACAACAACATTATCCATATTAAATTCTTTGTTTAACAGATAACCTAAATTAATTGCAAGAGTTGTCTTACCAATTCCTCCTTTACCTGAAATAATTGCAATTCTCCTTGGTTCTGATTTAGATTCTCTCTTATCCAAGATTTCATTATTGATATCCTGTCTTAACATCTCGGTTTTTTTCTTACTAATTTTATGTTTTAAAATCTTATCCCTTTCACCTTTGGTTCCAGACACTGATTCTACTTTAGTGTTATTCTTCTTATAAAAATTTTTAAGTATACTCATAAGTTATTTTATTTATTATAATAAAAAGCAGTAAAAAACTTCTCAAATCCTTTTAAAATAACACCTTCCAGATATTTTTTAGCATTCTCCTGATCTTTCAATAATTCAATAGTTCCTTTTACTGAATCTAACCTTATATTATATTTATACTCAAGTCCAAGCAATTCATTTTCCAGTTTTTTATCACCAATATAAAAAAAAGTTATTTTATTTTTTGGTTTTGTTGAAACATCAATAACCGACATAAATTCCGCATTTAGATTTTCTACTTTTTTAATGCATTTGCTTATCTCATCTGAATCTGCCACTCTTGAAGTGCCGCTTTTTGATAACTCACCCCCATACAAAATATTTTTCTGTTTTTCATAAAAATTCAGTTTCCTGTTTATGGCATAATGAATAAAACCAAGTAGAGCAAAATCAGAATTGTAATTAACGCTTGCAACAATCACATTTCCATATTTTTTTAGTTCAAGTATATTTTTTTTTCTTAAAGATAAAACTGCAGAATAAACCCTTTCATAAGAATAACCGCATTTTTTCTGAATTTCTTTTATGGTTTTATAATCTTTATCTGGAAATAAACTCGCAAGAACTTCTAATTCATTTCGCGGCAACATAACTATATAATACTTCAATATATTTATTGATTTTTCATTAACTTAAACCTTATATATACCAATAAATATACTATTATGATAGTCTTCAGTAACAATACTGATAGTAAAAACAAAACTAAGATTGCTAAATATTGTCTGATATTGCTTGCAGCGATGACTTTACTTACTGCAGGAACTCCTGTAATGGCTGCGGAAAATTCATCAAGTACGATAAACATTACTGTACAGGTATCTGAAAAAACAATAATTGTTGTTGATCCTGATAGTCTTACCTGGACAGGCACTGACTCTGTGGATCCAGGTAGTGAAGGTATTGTAAAAGCAATACAAATAGAAAATATGGGTTCAACAAACATCACTCACCTTTGGGCAAACACAAGTTATGAAAGTACCTCTCCTTTTGGCATTGGTAATGCTTCAAAATATGATGCAGGTAATTTCGTGGCAATAAGCAAAGCCAACGACACCAATTTCTTCTTTGTCAACAGAGTTGATTACAACGAGACCCACCAGGATATTTATTTAACCTTACCTACAAATACCGTCAGCTATGGCAGACTAAGAGACGCCGGCAATGAATATTTCTGGGCTCTTGAATCAGGAGGAACAAACTGCACAAATGGTACTTTCAGTATCGGTGTAGTTCCGCACACAGAAAATCAATCAGGAACAACAGACCTTACAGGATGTGGCACTTTAACATCAAATATAGCGACCGGATGTAGAAGTGGGAGTTTAACCACAGTCAATTCAGGAAATTATGCAGGAACTTGGGGATATGCTGATTTGTTTATTGGTCCCAACCTAGGACAAAATTACACTGTTGCCGTGAACGCTGATTGTGACCTAACAATGTTTTATCACTGGAATAAAGATGCGCCAGGAGCTGACAGCGCAAACCACCCAGAATATTTGTCTGAAACAACACTTTATCCCGGAGGAGCAATAATAATGTATGTAAAAGTAAAAGTTCCTTATGGAACAGCAGCTGGTAATGTGGGTGAAGGATTTCTAACAATAACAGCGGAATCAACTTAATTGATATTTATTTTTAATTTATAATCTTGTATTTCTAATTGATTTATTTTAATTTATAATCTTGTA
>CAZLSF010000063.1:0-5844 GCA_964562245.1 uncultured archaeon
TTTAATTTCTATCTTATTTATATCTGGTTGCATAGATTTAAACCCGGAACTTGAAAAAAAATATTGTTCGATAATAGGAACCTGCAATGTTGTAGAAAAAGATGTAGAAATACCTGATGTTATTGTTATAGATAATATTAAAATTCCGGCTCTTGCAGGAGGGAGAGTAAAACCTAACAGAAATATAGATATTTTGGTTACTTTGAAAAACCGGGATGTTGATAAACCAATTACTTTAACCTATGCGAGCATCTCAGATCCGGGAATTTTTACTTGTATTGACTGTAAAAAAAATAATGAAACCTCAATAAGCCCGGGGCAATTAAAAACCTTTAGTTTCACTGTAAAATCTCCATCCAATAATGGTACAATTGCTCTTCCCGGACACCTTGAATTTTCCGTAAAATACAAATATAGGTCCACAAGACTTGCAACAATAACCTTTATTGGAAAAAATGATTATATGGATTATCTTGAATCCGGAGGTAAGGTTCCAGTTTCCATTATAAATATTCCTTCAGATGGTCCTGTTGAACTCAACTTAGATATATCAAACATTCACCAGCCTGTTGTTATTAGTGATGCTTCTGAAGAACATCAGATTTATCTTGAAGTGCTTAACAAAGGCAGCGGGGAAATTGATATGATAAAAGTAGGAAATCTAGATATTTCTTTTGAAGATATGAATCTTGAAGTGTGTTCAAAAGAATTCGGGGGCGAGGGTTGTAGCGGAACATCTACCTTCAATAATGAAAATATAACTGTAAGAGGTTCCAACCCTTTCAAATATTATTTTAGTTTTACTCCAAATCCTGGTATTATTAAAAGTGACAGCATAACAACCACAAAAAAAGTAGAGGTATCCGCAGAATATATTTACAGATTGCCGCAAACAATAGATATTCTGGTTTCGCCAAGAGCTGAAATATAACAAAGATATAATATTTTAAAGGAATTTCAACAGACAAAACAATATAAAAGTTAAAAAAGAAAATAATTATGAAAGAATTCCTTGAAAAAACTTTTATTGCAGTTAAACATGATGGCGTGCAAAGAGGTCTGGTAGGTGAAATTATAAAACGATTTGAACAGAGAGGACTTCGATTGTGTGCAATAAAAATGATATTGCCTGATGAAGAACTTGCAAAAAAACATTACCCCCTAACCGAAGAATGGATAAAAAATAATGCTGCAAATACAAGAAAAGCCTGGGCAAAAAAAGGAATTACGCTGGAGAAAACTGATGAAGAGCTGGCATCACAGGTAAATTCATGGCTTAAAGATTATTTAATGGAAGGACCTGTTGTTGCAATGGTATGGGAAGGTTTGCATGCAATAAATATTGGAAGAAAACTTGTGGGTCCCGCAAACACAAAAGAAGCCCCACCTGGAACAATAAGAGGAGATTTCACAGTTGATTCCTACGAGATTGCAGATAAAAAACAGAGACCTGTAAGAAATATTATTCATGCCTCAGGAAATCCCACAGAAGCAGAAAATGAGATTTCTTTATGGTTTAAACCAGAAGAAATCCATGACTGGACAAAAAAGGAATGGAATATAATGCATTAGCATGAAATTAGTATTTTTAGGGTCTCCGGGTGTTGGAAAAGGGACTTATGCTCAGGTAATAACTGAAGTACTTAATATCCCGCATATATCCACAGGCGATTTGTTAAGAAATGAAACACAAAAAAATACCAAATTAGGGAAAGAAATAGAAAAGATAATGAACCAAGGGGGATTGGTTTCTGATGAAATATTGGTTCAACTAATTAAAAACCGAATCAAAAATAAAGACTGTGAAAAGGGATTTATACTTGACGGATTTCCACGCACAAAAAATCAAGCTAAAGAACTCGAAGAATTGGCTGAAATAACCCATGTACTTAATTTTAAGGCTGATGATGAAGTGATTATTGAAAGACTATCGGGGAGACTTGTATGTAAAAAATGCAAAACAATTTATCACAAAACCGGCAACAAACCAAAAGTTGAAAATATATGCGATAAATGCGGCTCAGAGTTGCATCAGCGGGAAGATGACAAACCAGATTCTGTTAAAAAAAGATTGAAAATTTACAAAGAAAAGACGGAACCTTTGATAGACTACTATAACAACAATGGGTTGTTGGTAGAAATAATCATAAACAAACCAATAAGTGAAATAAGAGATAAAGTCATTTTTAAAATAAAGTCTTACCTGGAAGGCAAAACTGACAAAATTGGAGAAATTAAATAATATTGGATTGATAATTAATATAATTTACAGAATTGATTAATTAGCCTATTGTTCATTATTTGTTTATAACTCGTGATGAAATTGTAGTTTGATAACTGATCAATATCATCATTTAATATGGGTAAAGACTATCCAACCACTCTTAAAATAGAGTGTATAAAATTAAAAGTTCTTCCAGAACCTTCAATAATGCAAGACCTTAAAGACATTTTTAAGTCAAAAACCAAAAAACCTGTCAGAAATTATGAAGTAAATGGCATTCAAATAAAAGGATTATCTTTGAATGAAAAAAACATATATCCTATTATTATATATTCTACTCTCTGTTAAGAGATTATTTAGTCCAACTCTACTTTTACCTGCTATTGATTCTATGACTAACGTACAAAGATGAGATATTTAAAAAAATACGAACCTTAAATTAAATAATAATTGATTGCAAATTTTATTTTATTATCTTTCCATATTTTTCAGAAGTTCCTCTATTAAATCCTTTATTCCTCCTTTCTTAAAAACTCCGTGTCCAGGCAATAAAAGTTCTATATTAAGTTTCTGCAACTTTTTCAGAGAGTTTGCTAATTCAATCCCGTTGCCTCCCTGTAAATCTGTTCTGCCAACAGAATCAGAGAACAAGGTATCTCCGGAAATCAATATTTTCTTTTCGGACTCATATAAACAAATACTGCCTTTCGTGTGTCCTGGAGTGTGGATCACTTTGAAAGAATAATTTTCTGTTTTAATTATTTCTCCTTCTTTTAATTTCTTATCAACTAAAGAAGACTTAAAATCATTTCCAAAAAATTCATAAAAAGTATTTTTTCCAGTCTTAATATTTTCAGCATCTCTTTCATGAGCATAAATCTCTGCATTAGTTAATTCCTTGAACAGACTATTTCCTCCAATATGATCATAATGACAATGAGTATTTAAGATAATTTTTATTTTTTCAGGGATGACTCCCGCAGTCCTCATATTCTCAATAAGTTTTTCAAAAGAAACACCAAGACCTGTATCAATAAGCAACTGCTTATCTATCAAATAAATATTGCATGAATTTCCAATCCCGTCAAACCTGAAAATATTGTCAGTAATTTTCATTTTATTAAACGCATATTTTTACATATTCTTCTTTTAATCCCTCTCCAGAGAATACCAAAATAGTCTTCATATCGCAGAACTCCCCCTTAACAGCATCAGGCAGTTCAACAAAAAATTCCTCATATATCGGAGTTGAAACTTTTTCTGAAAGTGAATTATTGAATGTTCTTATTTCACAGGTTTCCTTATTTATCCTTGCTTTAGTGGAATAAAGATAAAATTTACTGTTTGAAATATTGGCAATAAATCCATTCAAATCGGGATCAAAACAAACAACTTTATTATCCTCATTCAGAATTAAATCAATATCATAATTAGAAAGATTAATAAATTCATTTGTTGAAGTTCCTGAAACAAAAATAATTCTTTTAAACACCTCTTCCCTTGGCATTGAATTAAACAAATTTTCTATTTTTAATCCGGACTCCTGCAACATCTCATTCTGGGTCTTATGAGAAATCTCTGAATCAAAATAATAAAAAATAGCAGCGAACGCAAAAATAAACAAAGAAGTCGCAATTGCAAAATCTACGTATATATCGCCTTTCATAAATGTTTTTGATAAAATATTATTTGATATGCCGGAATTAATTCAATTCTTTCATAATCTCCTTAGAAGAACCTAAAACCCTTACATTTTCCAAATTCAGCTTCTTCACAAGTCTGAGGTCATAAGTTGCAACAGGTAATCTATATTTTTTACCCACTTCTATAATTGATTTGTCTGCAATTTTTTCTTCAGTCTCAATAATTTTTACACTATCTATTAACTTATTTAAAACCCTGTCTTTTTTCTCTTCTGAAATTCTCTTCACTTCAATAAGACATGGTCTGGTAATTGCAAGTTCTTTTACTCTAAAAAAAAGTTTTAATCTTTTGTATTCCAAAAATACATTTGTATCAACTAATATCATAATCTAAAATTTTACCTTTTTTAAATCCTTTGCAACAAAAACATTTTTATATTTTTTGACTTTTTTCTCAAGTTCTATCTGACTCTGGTATTTCCTTCCTATATGGGTAAGATATATTCTCTCTGCTGAATTTCTGAATTTTAAAACATCCGGTAAACAGGAATGAAATTTATGTTTAATATCTTTCCTGTCAAAATAAGTGCATTCGTGAACCAAAATACAACCTCTACAGAAATTCTCCATTTTTTTCAGATAAGCTGTATCCCCGGAATAAACAAATTTTTTCCCTTCAATTGCATAAGAAATATCTTTCAGTTTTATTAATTTTCCTTCCTTCCTTATCTTTCCTTCTTCCTTCACCCTCTTACATTCCTGCCCGGTTAATTTTAATTTTTTAATCATTTTTTTATCAAGTTTTAATTTATCTTTCTCCCTGAACTTATAAGCAACCGCAGGTATTGTGTGTTTGACCGGCATAGATTCAACAATAATTTCTTCATCTTCAAACACAACGCCTTTTTTGCTTGAATCAACAAAATTTATATTAAATGAAAAATTAAAGAATTTTAAAAGTTCTGGTCCTATCTTATCCGCTTCAGGTCCAGCTATCAATATCTCTTTTTCCCTCTTCTCAAAACTCATTGACATTAACAGACCAAATAGACCAAGAAAATGGTCGGCGTGCCAGTGGGATATAAATATATAATCTATTGACATAAAATTTATTTTTGTTTTCTGCAATTGAATCTGCGTGCCCTCACCGCAATCAAATAACATTGAATAAGTGCTCTTTGATTGGTATAACAAATGCACTCCTGGATGATTTCTTTTTAAAGTAGGAACTGCTGTCCCGGTCCCAAGAAAAGTTAATTCTATGGTTGCCATAAATTAATAGATTATTAACTTATGGAATATCCTATTATAAAAACCGATAAAAGAGAATTAAAAAGTGGTATTACTAATTATCTAAAAAATCTCGGGTGTATTATTGAAGAAGAGCAACTTGAAATTGCGGATTACATTGTATCTGATAGAACTGCAATTGAAAGAAAAAGCTTCTCTGATTTGATATCCTCCATCAAAGACTTAAGATTATTCTCTCAATTAAAAGAATTGAATAAATTTGAAAAACCAATTTTGGTTGTTGAAGGATTTGAATATTTTGGAAACCTGAATGATAATTCCCTCTTTGGGGCGATTGCCAGTGTAATTCTTGATTTTGGAGTTCCTGTAATCTGGACAAAAGACAAAAGAGATACCGCCAATTTTATTTATTCTGTTGCAAAAAGGGAACAATTCAAAAAAAATAGGGAAGTTGTAATAAGAATCAGGAAAAAGCCAAGGGATTTAAAAGAAGAGCAAAAATATCTCATTGCAGGTCTGCCTTCAGTAAACTCAGTTCTTGCAAAAAGACTTCTCGAAAAATTCAAGACCCCAAAAAAAATATTCAACGCAAAAAAAGATGAATTAATGGAACTGAAAAATATGGGTGAAAAAAAAGCCCAGAGAATTATTGACCTTCTTGAAACAAAAGTGGTTGATTGATTTCAAAGTAATTTTAATAATCTTTAATATTAATCTCTATATTTT
>CAZLSF010000064.1:0-2415 GCA_964562245.1 uncultured archaeon
CATTTTCTCTACTGCATAAATAATAAAGATGTGGTTTGTCTTTATAAAATCTTTTTATCAATTCTGTTTTTCCTACTCTTCTTCTGCCATAGATGATCAAAAACTCAGATTTTTTATCTTTAAATCTGTTTTCCAACATTTTCAACTCATTATATCTGTTAATAAATATACTCATAAGTATAATTATTATAAGTTTATATATTAAAGATTTCGGTTAAGATAAATCTGTTTTCTAATTTGACAAGTTAAACATATCAAAAAATTTATTTAGGAACAAACTCGTCTGTGCACATTTTGCTTATATCTGTACTTTTATTTAAATAGAGTTAAACTTTTACCCTGCTAAGGTTTAATTGAAGATCAATTAAATCCTAAAATCTGCTATTTTAGAAGTATATGCCTGTTTATAAGTATATTAGAAGATTTAAAAAAATTCAAAAAATGTATTATTTTGGAACAAATTTGTCTGTGTACATTTCTGAGACGGGGATTTTCTTGGTTATCATACCCAAATCAAATAATGTGTCTTGTGTCATTGTCCATTGATCTTTGTTGAATTGTCCGAGCGGATATTTATCTGGCTGTATAACTTCTTCAATATTCCGATTCCATATTGCCATATGCATATCCTTATGCTCTACTGCTACAGGATTAAATTTTGTTATGAATGTATCAACAGCTTCCTCTGGATGAGCTATAGCATATTCATATCCTTTATTGGTTGCCCTGACAAATTTCTTTACAAGATCTGGATTATTGTTTATCATATTCTCATTAGTCATCACACACAAAGTGACGAGATTTGCATTGTAGTCTTTTGCATACATTGTTCTAAATTTCACACTTTCCCTTTTTAGCATTTCTTCCTGTTCTATATATGCGCCTATTGCATCAGCTTTATTCTGTAAGAGCATTGGAACTAATGTCGCACCGACTGGAACAAAGTTTACGGTTGTATAATCAGCACCTGCATTTTTCATAATGACTTTAGCGGCTATATCTGGTGGACTGCCCGGTCCCGGAATTGCTATTGTTTTACCCTCTAAATCCTTGGGTGTTGTGATATTGGACTCTGATTTCACAATAATCCCAAATAGGTCCTGATGTTCTACCTGATAAATAGCTACTACTGGAATATCCTGTGATTGTGCTGTTATAATAGAATCACCAGATGCAATTCCAAATTCAACATTGCCTGCCCCTACTTGCTTTATCGCTCCGAAAGAACCTTCTGGAGCGTATGTTATGCTAATATTTAACCCTTCATCCGCATAATATCCTTTTTCAATGCCAGAATATATAGCATTCCATGTTGGTAGTGGCACAAATGGCATTATCACCGTAACTTTCTCCATCTCTGAAGTTCCTGTATTTCCGCCATAGAAACCAATTCCTATCACAGCAACTATTAAAACCGCCAAACCGATTACTCCGTACATCAATATATTGTTTTTCTTTGCCATATCAATATTTGAACTAATGGTATATATAACTATGTGGTGAGGGAGACCACCACAGAAAAGATTTCTATATAAAAACTGCCGCTTATTTTTATGGAACTAAAAGAACTCCTTAAAAAGTTCGGGTTAACAGCTAATGAAATCAAAGTTTATACAAAACTTCTCACAATTGGTGAATCCAATGCAAGCAATCTGGGAAAAGAAACGGGGATGGCTAGAAGGACTGTTTATGATGTTATCCAGAAACTTCTTGAGAAAAGTCTGGTTTCTTTTATTGAAAAAGAAGATAAAAAGTATTACAAAGTAATTAATCCTATCAGGATACTTGATATCCTTGATGAAAAAGAAGAAAATTTAAGAAAACTCAGACAGGATTTTGTTAAATTAATTCCAAATCTGGAAGAATTGATGAGAAAAGGAGAAAGAAAAGTCGATGCAAGAATCCTGTTTGGCAGGGAAGGGATAAAAACAATGTATATGGATGAGATTAAAGAAGGAAAAACAATTTATGCAATTTGCACAACAATAGATAAAACTGAGGAACTGCTTAAAAATTTCCTTCCAAAATTCACAAGAGAGAGAATCAAAAAAAAGATAAAAATCAAAATGCTATCTGCGAAGAAAGAAACAAAATTGTTGAAAAAATATAAATTAATTGAAGTCAAGTCCTTGCCCGAAGAATATGCTTCTCCTGCAAGTCTTACAATTTATCGAAATAAATTGGGAATCACACTCTGGTCTGACAATCCGATAACTGTTCTGATAAAAAATAAAGAAATTGCAGAGAATTTTTTAAATTATTTCGAATTGATGTGGGGGATTAGCGGAAAATAGAAAAGAAATTATTTTCTCAAAACCAATCCTTCCATTAGTGTTTGTTTGTTTACCCAGTAATTACTAATATTCTCTATTTTTTACATCTTTTTTATCAAGTAATTTCTCATATTTATTTTTT
>CAZLSF010000064.1:2515-5801 GCA_964562245.1 uncultured archaeon
CCCACGAGCTGTATTCAAAGGATCTATAAGATCGTCCAGACTAAATTTCTCATTTCCCCAATCTTTATATTCTCTATTTTTTACATCTTTTTTATCAAGTAATTTCTCATATTTATTTTTTGTATCCTGCACTGAACCACCAACCAATGTTTTATAATTCATATCTTCCCCACGAGCTGTATTCAAAGGATCTATAAGATCGTCCAGACTAAATTTCTCATTTTCCATAAGTATATATTCTTCCATTTTTCTCACCTCCCGATTTTAAGGTTCGGGAACCTTTACAATGACCATTCACCTTCACATTAAATCCAGCTTCATCTGGTCGGTGTCTCATGATATCATTTAATAATAGTAGTATTTATAATTGAGTGGTGATGAATACCACCACAAAAAAGGGTTGGCAAAAAATAGATAAGAAAATATATACCTATTCATAAGAATACTTTATCACCACCAATCTTCTTTTAATAAAAACAGCCAGATAGGTATAAATCTTATTTTGCATTTTTCAATTTTTTCTTCTTTAATTAAATTTTTTGTAATTACAATTCCTTCTTCGCAATTGTTCTTTCCAGCAAATTTTAGCAAGGTTTTCAAATCAGAATTGGTTGGATGTTCTCTATATTTCACTTCTATAGGTATTAACTTATTGTCATTTTTAACTACAAAATCAATTTCTCCATTTTCCCTAAAATAAAAGAATTTAATATTTTTCTTCTTTGTCAACTTAAAAATATGAATCCCGACAGTGTTTTCAATAATAAATCCAATATTATTTTCCTTTATTTCATAATTTTTCAATAAAGCATTTCGTACTCCTTGATCTATCGCCAAAAACTTTTTCTTTGCTTTTAAACTTTCTTTTATATTTTTTGAATATTTCAAAACTTCTATTATTAAATAAGAGTTCTTAAGGAAGCTTATATAATTTATCAAAGTCTCTCTATCCAATTTTGCAATATCATTAATTGTCTCATAGGCTAATATCCTGCTTTGATTTGCAACTATATAACTTAATACTGCTTCCAGAATATTTAGATTTTTTATCCCAAATATCTTTGCAACATCTTCATATATCGCTTTTTTTGGAACATCTGTTACAATTCTGTTAAGCCACCTGTTCAAAGAATCTTTTTCATTCTTTATCTCAAACCATTCAGGAAAACCCCCAACGAGCAGGTATTCATTAAATATATCTTTTATTTCTTTTCCTGTTTTTTTTATTTCAAATTCATCTTTTGGTATTTTAATCTTTTTGTTTGATAATTCCAAAAATTCACTAAAGTTTAAAGGAAAAAGTTCAAATTCTGTTGTTCTTCCTCTCAAGAATTTATTTGCCTCTTTTTGGAGAGATAAACTTGAAGAGCCGCTTAAGAAAAATTTTATTTCAGTCCGGTCATAATAAGATTTTATCCATTTATGCCAGTCCGGATAACTGTGAACCTCATCCAAAAAAACATATTTTTTCCCCTTTCCCGCAATATTATCCACCCAGTAATCAATTAAATCTTTCAATAAATTATCAGAAAATACAAACAAAGAAGGGTCATCCAAAGAATAATACAAAACATTTCTTGGTCTTGGTTTAATTAGAGACTTAATTAATTGTTTCAATAACACTGTTTTTCCTGTTCTTCTTGGTCCCAATAAACAAATTATTCTTTTTGTCTTAATTTCTTTTTCAATTTCATAAAAAAGATTTCTCTTAAATGAATATCTTTCTGTTTCTCTGACTCTTCTATTAATCCACCACTCATTTATCTTTTCGAGTTCATCCCTGAAACTCTCAACATCTTTAATCATAATATAGGATGAATTCTTATATATTTAAAGGTTTTTGTGGAATGAACTCCACAATAAAAGAACTCAGAAAATTACAGAGAATTTTTTGAATTATTTCAGGTTGATATAGGGGATTGGCGGGAAATAAATTGAGGAATTTTCCTCAATCATTTCCTAAAAATATTTTATCGTCGCTCATTCATTAAGTTTCTTTATATATTTGCTGATTTTATTCATTTCCGTTGCATATTCCGGAGCGCCAACCAAGCGATCATCCCAATATATTCTGCCTTTCGCGCGGTCAGAAATGCTTACGAAATCTCCGTTTAAATATAATTCGTTAGGTTCTTTTAAACGCAGTCCTACATCTGTTCCAGAATCTCCATTAATATGAGTTCTTTGCATTTCCCCTATATGAAGAGTTGCCTCACCATACCATTCAGGATAAAAGGGTGTTCCGTGAATAATTTTGTTTAAAACTTTGCCTTCATGACTAAACTTATGTTGTGTCCTATAACTCGCAGTTAACACACCAGGCCCATCATCTTTAAATGTTTCAATACCATACATTTCCATTTTTCTCACCTCCCGATTTTAAGGTTCGGGAACCTTTATAATGACCATCCACTTTCACATTAAATCCAGTTTCATCTGGTCGGTGTCTCATGATATCATCTAATAATAGTAGTATTTATAATTGAGTGGTGATGGACACCACCACAAAAAAAGGATTGGCAGAAGATTAAATCTTCAAACCTTAGAAATATTTATAAATCCATAAAATATTTGTATAATTCTTCATTAAATTCATAAACCTTATTATCCGTACCAGCTCCAAAATCTGTAATAAAACCATTCTCTTTAGTCATAAGATTTACACACACCCGGTTTAACCCTTTCACATTTTTATCTATATTTTTGTATTCATTTGTCTGTTTCATTTTCTCAATAAAATCAGAATCTCCCCCAAAAGAAAAACACTTATTGAAGAATTCTTTTTTAGAAGGATAATAAAATCTTTTCAACACATTATCTGTTTCTTTAAAATAAGTTTCCCATTCTTTTTTTTCTTGCTCGGGTGCAACAAACACAGTATTCTCAGTGAGCTTAAACCTTCCAGGTTTACAATTTTTAAGATAATCAATCTTGGATTCTTCAATTCTTTCTTTTATTTTATCCAATACATCAAGTAAATCATTTGTATTCATATTCTCCACCTGAAATTCGTCCTTTTTTACAATTGAATAAAAATAATCAAAAAACCTTTTATTTTTTTTAAAGAGTCTACCAAAATCACTAATATTATAATTATTTGATTCCTTGTATCTGAACAAAAATTCCAGTTCAGTATTATTTTTTCTCACATCTCTCAGCAATTTAGAAGTATCTTTTTTTACTTTATTTAGCTCTTCCTGGTCTTTTTCCATATTTTTTAATATATACGCGATCTCAATAGGATTTTTATCATTAAAACCAGTTTCATATCCCAATTCATTTAAAG
>CAZLSF010000065.1:0-5765 GCA_964562245.1 uncultured archaeon
TAAATATACTAACGATGTTAAACCAAATATTGAAATAAATCTCCGTTTTTTGTGTAATACCTATCCGGAATTTTGTCCTTATGAGATGAGATTTTCATGCAATAATCAAAACTGGACAGATTGGATTCTCTACCAGCAAACTTATTCTAATTTCAATATTACAAATTTAAATTTTGGTTGTAGTTCAATAGATGGAAACAGAACTTTATATTATCAAGTCATAGACGAAGCTGGAAATTTACAAGATGGGACATCAGACTATTCTCAAGAGAATTGGATAATCCTCGATAGAATCTCTCCAAAAATAAACTTAATTTCTCCTACTCTAGATTCCTGGATTAACACAACCAATACTACCTTTATTTTTAATTTCACAGATTTACTTTCACCAAATGCAAATTGCTCTCTTTATATTGATGAAGATGAAATTTTAAATAAAACAAACTCTTCAGTTTCAAATAACACAAACACAAATTTTTCTGTTAATTTATCAGAAGGTCCTCATACCTGGAATATAACCTGCAAGGATTTAGCTGGAAATTTAAATTCAAGCAAAGGTAGTTTTTCAATTGATATAAGCCCGCCAAGGATTGCAATAGAAAATCCGAAACAAGGAGCAACATATTCAGGTATTGTAAATTTACTAACTACGATTTCAGATTCTGGAATAGGCACAGACAAAGCATGGTATGAGATTGTTAATTCGACAAATTTAAGCCAGGTTTTTGATTATGATAATTTAACTGCTCCAGATTTTGATACAACTTGGAATTCCAGTGAGACAACAAATTCAACAGGAAATTTTACTTTTATTGTTCATACAAATGATTCTTTCGGAAACTTAAATTCAAAAAATGTTAGTTTTAAAATTGATAATAATAAGCCATCAGCCACAATTATTTTTCCTGATGAAATTTATTTTAATTGTAATTTCAATTTGAGTTTGAAAGCAGAAAAATCAAATGGAAACATAACAAACACAAGTTATTGGATTTACAATAATCTTGGAAAGCTGGTTGCAAATAACACAACGCAACCAAATTCATCAAGTTTTGAATTTAAAGATTACATCAATATATCTAATTCATCCAAGTGGCAGGATGGTAATTATACAATAACATTTAATGTTACAGATGGAACAAATAATGCCTCCACTTCTTCCTGGTTTTTTATAGATAAAACACCACCAAACCTGACAAACTGGAATTTAAATATAGAAACAGATTCAAACTATGATGATAGAAGAATTTTTAAAGGAGAAGAAATAGTTTTTTCTGTAAATGTTTCTGAAGAAGTTAGAGAAGTGGATAAAGTTGTCGCAACTGTAATTTTACCAAATTCTTCTATATATAATCATTCTTTAATCCCAGAAAACAACAATTACACAGAAGATAGATGGAAATTTTCATTTTCTCCAAAACAATTAGGAACTTACAATCTCACAAAAATTTACGCAAATGATACTTTAGGAAATTTAAATGAAACAGAAATAAATCTAAGTTTTAAAGTTGTTGAACCATTTATTAAAGTAAATCTTGGAGAAAATAATGAAATTGATGCTGGACAAAACTCGGGTTTTAATTTAACTTTCAATTTTAATAAAACAGTTTCTAATCAGAATTTAACTCTGTATGTTCCAGATTACTATACAAATCTTACAAATTGGAATTGCACAAATTGCACAATGGTGGGGATTGATAATATCCGGATAAATTTGACAACAGAAGAAAATATAACAACAATAAAATTAACAACAACTGTACACGCTGGAACTCCAGACCAGGATTTAAATTCAACCTGGAATTTAGAATTTCAAGGAGAAAATTATTCAAGGATAACAAAGATAAAAACACCTTTTTTGAATCTGTCTGTTTTCTGCAACGGGAATTCAAGTTGCATTGTAAATCAAAGCCAGAATTTTAATTTAACTGTTTTAGTAGAGAATATTAACAACACAAATCACAGCGGAACTGCAAGAGATGTTTATCTAAACTTCTCCTGCCAGAAATTTTCAAATTCAAGTTATTTTGGGAATATAACTTCAGGAAGCAATAATACTGCAAAGAACTGGACAGAAGTTTTTGAAGATCCCGGAATATATACATGTATTTTTAATTTGACAGATTTAACAGGAAACTACACTAAAATTTTGGAAAAAGATATTGAAGTTGAGGATACAAAACCACCAGAATTTTTGGGTAAATCCTGGACGTCAAGTTTAGACAACTTTATTTCAAATATAAGTAACCCTATAAATAAAAAATTCAACCAAAATGAAACAATAGAATATTTTGTCAAAGCAAAAGATAATATTGAAATAAGCAATATTATAATTGAAATTTATAACGGAAGTTATCTAAATAGAAATTTAAATAGAAAAAGTCAATACCAGGAATTTGATATCTGGAGATTCAATATTACACTTAATGAAGTTAAAACTTACAATATAACTAAACTTTGTTTAAACGATTCTTCAGGAAATCTAGATTGTACAAACTTGTCTGACTATTTCAAAATTATTAAATTAAATTTAACTTCTTCTCTCTCTAATCAAACAATAGAAATAAATAAAACACAAATTTTTTCTGCAAATATTACAGGAAATGCTTCTGCAATTTCTGAAGTAGAAGCAAATATAATAAAACCTTCTAAGGAAGTGGACAATGTTGCGTTTTCAAAACAAAATTCGTTATATGAGGGAAATTATACACCAATGGAATCAGGGAATTACTCTGTAAACTTAACAGTGATTTTGGAATCAGGAATAAATAAAACAGACTACTTAAATTTTACAGTTCCTTACGGAAATATTTCTATAAATGCTAAAAATAAAACTCTTATAGTAAACACAACATATGATCTACCAATATTTGCTATTCCAAAAAATGGAGACTTATTAAATATTTCTGTGGATATTAATATAACTAATGAAACAATTGTTAACTGTGCAGATAAAAGTATAAATATCGGGAATATTTCTTGGAAAAATGATTATCAAGGCAAAATTGTTTATTTCTCAGTGAATTCTACTCAAACCGGAAATACTACTATTAATATAACTGCTTTTTCCCCAAATCTAAATAGATTGGCAAACAAAATTATAAATATTGCAGTAATTGGAAATGATACAAGCCCTCCAATAATTTATGATAATTATTCTTTTTATAATCTGACAAATTTAAATGAAGTAAATAAGTTTATAATAAATACGACTGATAATGAATCAGCAATAAAAAATGTTTCAGTTGAAATCACCTGGCCAAACAATTATACTGATAATTTATCAGCGAATTTAAGTTCAAATAATTTGTATGAGTTGGATTTTAATAAAACAAATGAAACTGGAAATTATAAATTTAAAATTCATTCCTGCAATCTTGCTGATAAATGTACAAATACATCAACAGGAGAATTTAATGTAACAAACATCTATAATATTTCTACTTTTATTTCCGGAAGCAATAAAGGCAGTCTTGTTGAATTTAATATTTCTGTAAAAAATGTTAGAGGAGAAGAGATAAACGATTTTAATTTAACCATCATAGTGCACAATACTGAAAAAAATATAACTGTTGTAAATAATACACAAACTAATTACGCAAATTACAGGATAAAATATGATGATCCTCCAGATGCAAAATATGAGCCACCTGGTATCTCTACAAATTACACAACTTATATTTATGTGCAAAAAAACAACAATTCTGGAAGTTCAATAAAGAGTTTCGCTGTAAGTGAAGACTTACCAACAACAATTTTATATCCTGATACAAAATATTATCTGCCAAATGCTCCAGTAAATCTGGATGTGTCTGTAAAAGATTTTGATGGAGATGTTGTGAAGACAGCAACAGTAACCGCTTATTGTGATTTTTGTCTAAAGAAATATTCAAGATTGGATTATAATTATTCAACAAATACATATACCGGATATAATATATTTACTTCGCCAAACAAAGGTTTTTCAATAATGATATATTCCTCATCTTATTTTGGAGGTAATAAAGGACGTACATTCACAACACTTCTTACATCAAAACCAGTTACTGGTAGAACCAGTGATGGAGGGGGAAGTAATGGTGGTACCGGAGGTGATATGGGACAAACAATACCAACCTGTAATTGTACAGAATGGAGTCTAAATGTTCCGGAAGATTGCGGTTCGCATAATTGTTCGTCAGATGAATTATATCAGAAAAGAATATGTGATCCAGAAGGTTGTGGTGTGGAAAAGAGATGCACTTCATTCCCTACCTGCAAGAAATTGGAAGCAAAAGATTTTGAGTTTGAAATTAGTGAAAGTTCTATAAAAATAGAGAGGGGTTATAATAAAACATTTTTGTTGAAGTTTAGAAGTCTTTCAAAAAGAAAAATTACCCTGACTTTAAAAACTAATAAAAGTTGTTGTTTTTTATATGATCTGCCAAAAACAATTGATTTAGATGCAGATGAGCTTAGTGAAGCTCCTATAATTATAGATACCTCCTTATCCAGAAAACCAGGAAATTATTTAATAACTTTTTGGGTTTATGGAGAAAATTTAACAAAGAAGAGAGTTCTAAATGTGCAGATAGAAGAAAATAAAGATATTGATAAATTGAGAAATGATAAAAAAAGATTAGAAGAATTAAAGAAAGAAATCAAAAAATATGGAGAATATGTAGATGTTAGTGATTTGTTTAAATTAACAGATAGAATAAATGTGCTCTTAAATGAGGCCAATCTTTCAATTGCAAGAGATGACTTACCAACTTTAAAAAGAAATTTAGAAGAAACAGACTTAACGATGAAAGAAATAGAAAACAAACTCTTATCTTTAAAGATAAAAAAGTTCCTGGTTAAAAACAAATGGAATTTGATTCTGGCAACGATTATTATTTTATTGGTTACTTATTTGTCAACCCAAATTATTTATCCATATTTTAAACTTACTAAAGAAATAAAGATATTTGAGGAAAAAGAGCAGGAACTTGTAAACTCAAGAAAAGAAATAGAGAAAAAATATTTTTTGAGGAAAATTGATGAAAAAATATTCAAAGATATTTTAATCAAAACCCAACAAAACATTTTTGAAGTTAGAGGGGAAGTAGTAAGAAAAAAAGAAACCAAAGCAAGACTCTTAAAAGAAAAACTAGTTCCAATTACTCTATTAATTTGGGTTGTCTCTTTGCCAATTTCTTTTTTTAGATACTTGAAATGTTTGGCAATAAAATTAAAAGATAAATTTAAAAATATAAAAGTAAAGAAAGATAAACTTGAAAACACAGAGGTAAAAAAAGTTAAAATAAAACAAATTCTAAGCAATCCTAAATTTGTTAATAATGAAATAACAATTGATGGTGAAATTTCATTTATTCAAAAAGTCTATAAAGAAAACTTTCTTTATAAAATGAAAGATGAAACCGGAGATATTTATATTTTCAGCAACAAAGAACTTAAGGAAAGTACAAATGTTATAACCGGTATTGTACGTAAATCTGCAATTGGACAAATATACCTGGAAATTATAAGTTAGTTTTTATGAGATGAATGAGCTGAAGGATACTGCATCGCCTCAACTTCATCTGCCTGTTTATAAAGTAGAGTCCTTTGACTTAAACCACAATTCAATTTCTTTATCTACTGTTTTTTTCTTATCAGGAGCATAAATCTCAACTTTGATACTTGGTTCACAAAAAGGCAGTAAACCTGCAAAAGGAGGCGAAATTTGAAAAAAAGGTAGTTACGGAAATACTTACGAAAAATAGATATGAATTTTTCAAAAT
>CAZLSF010000066.1:0-5699 GCA_964562245.1 uncultured archaeon
TTAAGGGACCATATTCCTTTGGATCCTCTATAGAGTATATTCTATGTACTTCTCCGGTTTATTTTTAATATATCTATTCCAACAACCATAATATGGAGAATAAACAATACCTGCTCCATCTTCTCTAAATTTTTTCCAAAATCCTCCAAAGGATTCTATATTCTCTATATTGTTTTCGGTAGTGGAATATATATTATTAAATATCTATTTAAATACCAAACGAAATTAATTTATCTAGTTTATTCTTCTTTTCCTTTGTTAGAAAGCCAATCTTATCCCTAAAAACTTCACACCTATTTTTCCCCTCAATGTACAAAGAATAATAATTGCCATTTTGATAAATTATTGAATCAACATTCTCAGAATCTAAAAGTTTTTTTATTTTTTCGAGTTGTTCTTTTTTCCCGGACATCCTTATGATTCTGGTTACGATTGATATTGAACTTTTTCCCTCAAAGAAACCTCTCAAAAAACCAATTCTTTCTTCTTCATTCTTCAAATCAGGAATTTTAGTTTTATCAATACCGAAATTTTTAATTAAATTTTTTCCAGTTACCTGAATTGAATAACCTCTTGAACCAGTTTTCATATTTGCAAGAGTTGTTAATTCGCAAATCAACTCCGCAAGTTCCTTTCTTTTTGTCTGTATTTCTATTATATTTTTTGATTTCATTGAACCGCAGGAATACAACAAACCAATAAGTTCTGGATTTTCCATAATATATATTCGAGTATAATCAGGATTAGTGTTTAACCTAAATTAATTATATTTAATTATGCAGGAAAGACAGGTTGCTCATAAGATGGATATAAAAACCGTAAATAGCGGTAAATATGTTCAGATAGATAGAACTTCTGAAGAAAATAAATACACTCCAAACTATGTTGAGATGGAAGATGGAACGCAGATTTCAAGAGTGAGAATTATGGCAACTGTTCTGGACAAATATATCTCAGAAGACGGCAATTATGCCAGTTTAACCCTTGATGATACTACAGATACAATTAGGTGCAAAATATTCAAAGAACTCGATATTATTGAGACTATTGAAAAAGGGGATTTAATTGATCTTATTGGGAAAATAAAAGAATATAATGAAGAAAGATACTTACAGCCCGAAGTTATTGTAAAAATAGAAAATCCTAATTTCGAGGTTTTGAGAATACTTGAACTGAAGAAAATGTTTAATTAATTCAGATTATTCTAAATGGTGTTTTATGCTAGACACAATCATTGATATAATCCTTTATTTTTATATATGATGTACGCGAAAATTACAACAATTATTATTGCAAGATATTCTGCATAATAAAAGTTTAGTATAATTAATGCAATCAAAGACACCATTGATAAATTAACACTCCAGGATTTCATTGTCCAAAGTCCATAAACACTTATTAACAAGAACACACCTATAATAATATCCAGACTTAATAAATATAAATTTGTTATAGCTGTACCATTCAAAATAGATATAATAATAAGGATTCTCAATATACCCCATAGAGTCATTAGTCCAATCACAATTTTTAAATCCATTGTTTTTTCCATATATTTAATTCAAATATAATGAATAAATGAATCAAAAAATAATTCTGTTGTTTTGCTTTTTACTTACAGTAATTGTTTTATTTAGTGGGTGTTTAAATAATACAACATCTCCACCTAATTGTGAAGATATAAAAGATCCTGTAAAAATAAATAAATGTTATATTGCGTTAGGAATAGCAGAAGGAAACCTTAGTAAATGCGATAAACTGCAAGTTCAGGAAGATAAAGATTATTGCTACTGCGGTGCAGGCACATTTAAAGCAGATATTTCTATTTGTGATAAAATTCAAACCCAAAAATATAAAGATAAGTGTTATTGTGATATTGCTGAAATAAAACAAGATAAAATTATTTGCAACAAAATTCAAAATCAGGAATTAAAGGAAAAATGTTTGGATAAAACTTGATCTATCTGTTCTTTTGTATATCCATAATTTAAAAGTTTTTGTTCAATTTGTCCTTTGGGAATCCCTTCTTTGATGAATTCCTGAATATATTGAAATATAATATGTTCTACAGAAGAATTATTAGCTTCAAGAAAATCTTCAGTTTGAATACTTTGAGCAACTGTTTTCTTGTTTCTTGTTTTGACTATAAAAAGAATAATTCCTGCAATACTTATTGCAACAATAACAAATATTATTAAAGAATAATTTGTTTCATCCTTATTAGAATTATATTTTCTAATATCTTCCATCATTTCTCTATTTATATCTTCTGTTATCGTATCTTTGGTTATCTCCCGTCCTGTATTTTCAGAAGAGGTTGTTGAATTTTTATTTATTTCGTCTAAATTAACACATCTCTTTAAACTACCATAATATTTTTGTCCTTCAGCGCAGGAATAATATTCCTCATCAAAAGTATCCAAAGAATATCTATCATCATTCCATGCATTTGCTTCACCTATTGCGTAAGCATAACATTCCAGAGCAACATCGAAAGTTGGTATTTTAAGACAAATATTTTTTGCTTTTTCGAGATCTTTTTTTGCAATCGTCTGAGCAACTGTAGAATAGCATCGTTCTTTATTTGTACCAATATTATAATCTGAATAAGTATTATTATCACTCAACTCACATACTTCAAGAGCAATTTCAGGGGTATTTAACGCAAGATGCACTGCAATACGGAGAGAACATCGATTTATTGATTTATTCTTTGAAAATTGTTTAGTTTCATAATAAGTTTTGCATTTTACCATTGCATCCTCCTGATTTTCCAAAGCAATATTTGCCCATTCTTTTTCTAACTCATAATAATCCTGACCTTCTGCTTCAACAATCGTGATGAAAAAAAATAAGATTGCGATAAAAATAAATAATGAAATATTATTTTTCATAAAAATAATGCATTTATAATAAATAACAAAACAAATCCAGAAGCTAACTTGAAATTCAGAAAACAGCAAATGAACTTAATATTATAAATTTGATGATATAAAACAGAGTCATATCTATCACCAACAACATACCAATATATTTAAGCCCCGCAAGTTCTCTACCTTCCTGAATCAATCCTATTAATATCCCGCCAAATATTGAAGATATAATCATCATGGCCATGGAATAATAAAGAAGAAACTCTTTAGATAAATTAACACCTGACATAGTTAATTGAATTGCTCCTGTTGCCATTGCCTCATTAGGTAAAACTGTTCCCAGACCAATTAAGGTTTCAGTTAAAAACAATGATGCTGAATATAACAAAGGAGCTCCAAAACCTAATGCAAGAAATATAAACATTGAATAAGCAGTCACCTGAGCCTTTATTTCTTTCTTTAACATGGAAGTGCTTTTTATATCATCAGCGAGACCTTCAAGCAGTAAGGAAAGACTGCTGCCTTTTACAATTCCCTCAACTATCAGGTTTGATGTTTTCCTTAAAACAGAAGAATTTATTTTTAAAGGTATTGCTTCAAATGCATCTTTTATCTGCCGCCCAACAATCAAAAACTTCCCGGCTTCGTTTATCTGTTCGCTCAGCGGACCAAACTCTGGTCTGGCGCTCATAAGCAAAGCTTTCTCCGGAATTAACCCAGCCCTTAAATTAGAAGAAATTAATCTCAGTGCATCAGGCAACATTTCCTCAGTCAAAGAAGCCCTTTTGTTTGAAACTATCACCAGAGTAAGATGGATTATTCCTTCAACAACAAGCAAAATCACTAAAGGGACTATGCAGTAAATCCACCCAAAGAAAAGATATAATACCAACCCCAGGATTAAAAATACAATTGGAAGCGAAGAAGTGATTTTAATAAATGTCTCAGTCTCAATCTTTATATTGCTGTATTTAATATATTTCTCAACCCACTCAGCATATTTCCCCATAATTATTCTATCCGGGGTCTTTTTGATTTAACAACCCCTATAAACATAAACTGGAAAACAACAATAACCAATAAGACCAAAGCCAAAATTCCTTCATTTACTGCAAAATCCGAAAAAAATGAAAGGATAATCAGGAAAGTAATTCCTATTGAAGGTATTATTATTGCAAAAATCATATACACCAAAGCAAGAGAATTTAACTGACCTCCATACATTTTAATCTTTGTCTTCTGTTCAAGAGAATATTCTTTTACAAGTTCTTCAATAATGCCTGAAAGATCCGAACCTGAACGAATCGCATTAAGTATTTGCCAGATCACCCTTCTAAAATTTATGCTTGGATTTTTAATCATCAGTTCTTCAAGAGCCTGCGTTTCAGAAACTCCGTACGAAATATTTTTTACTAACTTTGAAAATTCAATAGATACTGCACCGTAATTTGATTTGCTTAGCGAGACAAAAGAATCATAATTACTAATTCCAGACCTTATCTCAATCAGCAAATGTCTTAAAGAAAAAAGAAGATTTGCTTCGATATCTGACACTCTTTTTGAAACGACCCTGTTTGGGCCTACAAGATTATATATAAAAACAGTAACAAACAGGAAGATTGGAATAAAAACCACAAAAGCTATAAAATTGCCCCCGGGATTTACAATAAAATTAAATAAAATCATGATAATCAAACCAAAGAACCCAAAAAAGAAAGAAGTTATTATTGATTTGCCAAGATAGTTATCAGCAGATATTTCCATCTCAGCCTGTTTCAATTTAACACTTAAACCTGGAAACAAGGGAAGTAAAAGCCTCCCTATTTTTTTCACTATTTTCATTTTATTTTTTTCATTAATTTCTCTGGGTCTTTTATATAAGAAGTGATATATTTTTCAACAGAATCCACATCTTTAATTTTCTTTTTAACCAGATATTCAAGCACCTTCTTACGGTTATCGAGTTCCTTTGCTATTCCTACATCATCAAATCCCGTCAATACCTTTAATTTATTAATAATTTTCCTACTTTCATGATATTTGAGTATCTGGTCTGATTCAGAATTCCATCTATATAATATATTTATTTTCTCGAAATTCTTCCCTTTTGAAAATGGTATCTCGGCTATTTCATAAACTCTCCTTATACCTTTTCTCCTGTCCCTGAACATAACAACAAACAAATCTATTGCATTGAGCATGATTTCAGGAATGGATATTGGAGGATTAATTAATCTCCTGTAAGTTTGAATCGCGGTATCAGCATGAATGGTTGAATAAACACTATGACCTGTGTGCATAGCTTCAAACAATACTTCTGCCTCTCTGCTTCTCCTTATTTCACCAAGTATTATCCTATCTGGTCTCATCCTAAGAGAATTTACAAGCAAATCCAACATATCTATTTTGCCTTTCCCTTCCTGATTTGGTTCTCTTGTAACCATAGGCACCCAATGCAAAAAATCAGGTAATTTAATTTCTCTTGTATCTTCTATTGAGATTATCCTTTGGTTTGGCGGGATAAAGGGCATCATACTTGTTAAAAAACTTGTCTTTCCGGTTCCTGTTCCACCAGATACAAGAATGTTTAATTCATATTGCATTGACAGCCAAAACAAAGCCGCCACTTCAGCATCAAGTGTTTTATTTGAAATAAATTCTGAAATTGTCCATGGAATTTTCCTGAATTTCCTTATGGTAATTGTATTTCCATCATTTGAAATCGGAGCTAAAGTAGCATTTACCCTATCGCCATTTGAAAGATGGGCATCCAGTAAAGGAGTAAGATTCGTAATTTGCCTTCCTACTTTTCTCCCGATAATCGAA
>CAZLSF010000067.1:0-2197 GCA_964562245.1 uncultured archaeon
TTTCTCCTCCGGATAGCTGGTGCGGGTATGATTTAAGGTATTTATCCAAGTTAACAAGTTTTAATATTTTTATTATTTCTTTTTCTTTCTGTTCTGGATCAGTGATTCCTTTTGCGTCAAGAACAAAATTAAGGTGTTCTTCAATATTCATGTGAGGCCATAATCCAAGGTCTTGGAAAACAAAACCAATATTTCTTTTTTCTGGCTCAACAAATATCTTTTCTGAACAAACACATATATTATTTATAAAAATTGTTCCATCATCAGGAACTTCCAGCCCGGAGATAATCCTAAGTAAAGTTGTTTTCCCGCTCCCGCTTGGACCAAGTATCCCTGTAATCTTATTTTTTTCAATATTGAGAAAAATATCAGACAATATCTCTTTTTCAAAAGATTTTGAAATATTGCTTAATTTTATTGATTCCATAATCATATTTTTGAAAATACTTCTTTCTTTGTCAATAACAATATAACAACAGGAATAAGAATCATAAGGATTAGTATGATTGATAAGGAGGAAACCATTTCAACATTGCCATAATGCATTAGTGTTTCTATTCTGCAGGGCAATGTCTGGATACCTGGTGGTGCAACTAGCAGGGTGGTGCCAAGTTCTCTTAAACACAAGACAAAACCAACAACAAAACCCGCCAGTATTCCATGTTTCGCAAGAGGAAGTTCAATTTTAACTATTCTTTTAAGGAAACCAGCCCTTGCAATTTTTGCGCTTTCTTCCACTGAAGGAGAAATCTGGGATAAAAATGGAGAAAATGTTTTGATAACAAATGGCAGGAATTGAATAAAATACCCGATAATAATAATTATAAATGTTGTGTAAATTAAATTTGCGTATGGAGTATTCCAAAAATAAATCAGCGAGATTCCTATAATTGATGAGGGGATGGCAATTGGAAGCAGGATAAATAAATCCATGTATTTTGAATTCTTTGAGAAATAAGCAACAAAGAAACCAGATATTGTCATTAAACTTGCTCCAAGAGTAGCAAGCCAGAGTGAATTAAATATATGACTCTGAGCTAATATCAGAGCTTCTATTAATTTCAATTTTGATTCTATGAGAAGAATAGAGAGAGGGATAAAAAATGCAAGGGCAATTACAGAAATAACAAATATTAAACTAAGGATTTTTTGCGAATTTGAGAGTTCAAGAAGATTGTTTTTTTTATTTGAGTTTGTTGATAGAGTTATAAAGGATTTATCTTTTAACCAAAAATTGTAAAATGTAATTAATAATATTGCGGTAATTACCAGAGGCAATGATAATATAACCGCGCTTTCAAGGTTGAAAAATGCACTGAACTGGGCAAAAATTTCATTTGAATAGGTATTGATTCTTAACATACTTGGAACTCCGTACTCGGATAAAGTAAGAATGAAAACAAAGAACCCCGCAATAAATATTTGCGGTTTTATCAGAGGCAGAGTAATTTTATTTAGTACCTTTTTTTTATTGGCTACAAGGCTTGCAGTTTCTTCAAGTTTACTGTCAAGATTTCTTATTGCCAGAGAAGTTAATAAAGTTACAATAGGGAACATTGACAGGGACATTATTATGATTGCTGTGTGTAGATTATAAATGCTGAAAGGCAAATCAATACTAATTAAATCTCCTCTTGCACCGAGAAATTCCATCCAGGCTATTGTTGAGATATAAGGCGGGATTAGAAGAGGAAGATATGAAATAATTCTAAAGAAAGATTTTCCCGGGAGGTTGGTTTTTTCAAATAAAAAAGCCATTGGAACGCCTATGCAGATACACAATATTGCAGTCCCAAATGCAAATATCAAGGTTCTTGCAAAAATAGTAATTAATCTTGAATCGTAGATGAATGAGAGATAGTTAACAAGAGAACTGATTGCTGAAGAATTATAGAATAGTTGAATAGAAAAGATACTTGCGAACAAATTTAGGATTGGGAGGATGATAATTATAAAAAATAAGGAAAATACAAGAAATTTAATGGAGTTTTCGTTCATAAAATAAGATGCAAATTATTATTTGTTGTTTGGGTTTAATGAGAGCCAATAACTCTTGTGCTCTTGGCACGAAGAATTTCATGATAAATAGACCTTAATTTTATTTTATATATCTAAGGTTAAAGATGCTAATACATAAAGTTTGCATAAATCCTTGGCAAATTTATCGTCCAGTTCTTCGCAAGTTCTGGTATCTTTG
>CAZLSF010000067.1:2207-5661 GCA_964562245.1 uncultured archaeon
ATAGTGCCTATACACCGAGCTCTTTCCATTTTTGATAAAATAGAATCACACAAATCAAGGTTATTCTCCATAACAGCTCTTTGACTATAGCATGCATCTGTTTGGCAATAATTAGAATCTTCAGACATTATTGCGTCGCATAAATCTTTTTCCTGTGGTTCTGAGGTAATTTTTTTACAATATGAAGCATTGTTTTTAACAATAGCCAAACAAGTATATTTTGCGCTTTCATGTCCGATATCATCGCAGTTTTCTTCAGTGTATAATTTATAGTATTTGTATGGTATGTATAGGAAACATGATTCTAAGAATGTTTTTGACTCTATGTTCTTTTCGCATATGGAAGGATCTTTTTCTTTTAAGGCAACATTTGAAAAACATATTGTTCTTTGAAAAGGGTTATTGATTTGGTTGCATAATTTAATATTAGCATTTTTCATTGTAGAGAAACGCCAACAGATTGATTTTAAATTACCTGTAAGGTCGCAATAAGTTGAGTTGCCAGTGAAGAAAGAATAGCATATTATTTTTGTTTCATAATGATTAAAATTATCACACATTTCAATTTTGGTTGTTGGTTCTAAAGTATTTGAAACTTTATTAAAATTTAAACTTATTGATGCAATTATAATAATTATCAAAATAATTGAAATATATAAAATCCACTGGTTTTTTGTAGTCTTTGACATAATCATTTATAAAATAAATCTAAGTCTTTTCCCATAAAGAATATTTTACAAAGGTCTTTTTCATCTTCAAGTTCATTGCAGTTTTCTATTTTATCTGATGCAAGTGCTACGCACTTGGCTCTTAAATATTCTGTGGGTTCTTCTAAACAATAATTCCATTTACTATTTTTTGAGACAAGAATTGCGCATATTGGATTAAGAATATTCTGTTTATCTATACAGTCTCCAATATTTTTTGAAAACAATGCTTTGCAAGTAGTTCTTTCATAATAATCTCTTATCTGATCGCAATACTCTAAATTTTTGGTAACCTTAGCCAAGCAGGTATATTTATTATAGTTAATTTCTATTGAATTGCAGGATTCTATTGTGGAATAGAAGAAATAACAGGAGTCTTCTTGGCATAAATTTAAATCACCTTTTGATTTTGCAAGTTTTCTAAGACAGATATTTTTAATGGAATTGTCTTTTATTTTATTGCAGAATATTTTATTAACTTCAATTTTAGATAAAATGGCTTTTGCGCAACTTTCTTTGTATTTTCCCCCAAATTCATCACAAACACTTAGGTTTTCTGAGAGGATGGCATAGCAGATGGTTCTTAGTTTAGGGAATTTAAGTTCATCGCAAATATTTATTTCATCAGTTGCAGGTTCTTCATGAATTTCAGGGTTTTGTGAGGAAACATTTAATAGAAAAAATATAATTGCAGCAAATATTATTAATCCAACTCCAACCAATGTCTTCGCATTCATAATCAGGTTTTTACAGAAACAACACCAGAATTATAATTCAATTCAACATTATGCATCCCTTTCTGTGTTATATTTTCAAAATTAATTGGAAAAGCACAATCTATATTTTTGCAATTGTTCATCATACATAATTGACCGCCATGATATAACACAGGATAAGTAAAATATATATCTCTTGCAACTATAAGTGTTTCGCTTGGATTTTTTTCCGCTTTTGCGCATATATCTTCAATTAAACTTGAAATTGTTTCAAGTTCACCTCTCACAGCAGTTATTTTTATTTCCCCTTCTCTCATAGTTGTTTCATTATATCTGATAGTAATAGGCAACACAAGCACAACTTCTTCTTTCTTTGCATCATGCGGGGAAAATGAAGATGTGCCACTAATAGGTAAGTATGCAAATCCCCATGATTTTTGATTTATATCTGCTGTATAATTCACTCCATAAGGTTCTTTGCTCGCTGTTATAGTAAGCCCGCACCATGCATGACCATGCCAAGTTATTTTAGTGCAATTTATTGCAGGGTCAATATTATAACATTCCATCATCCAGGGGTGTGTATTGCAGGTCTTCCTTACACAACAGGCCATTTTAGTAGTATCTTCATAAATTTTTTCACATTCTTCCTGCGATTTAATATATTTTGAACAATCATAAGGGGTGCAAGTAACCTTCCTACCCCCACAATTTAAGGTTCTTGGAAAATGTCCATCTAGTTCACCAGATCCGCAACAACCTTCTAAATCACCATCACAATAAATATAAATAGATGGCTGACCATGAAAAGCTATGCTCCAGTTTGAGTTTTCCGGGTCGCATTCTTTTTCTTTTATTTGCATTCCTTTATAAGTCTTGAATTTTTTTTCAAATTGTATTATTTCAATATTATAATCAAAATCCTGGGCTTTTGCGCACCTTGGCTCAAGACCCTGAAAAGTATTATTGAAATCCAAGATTTTATTAATATCTAGATTACCTTTTTGAGTTACATTTTCATATTCATAAGCCAGACATTCTTTTGTATTTATCAATTTCTGTAGAGTTTCAAGAGCATCCATTCTGAGTTCAGAACTTCCTTTTTCTTCAACAGTTGTAACTTTTGACATTTGTGAGATAAAGATAATTGATGTAAAGGCAAGTACAGATATGACTATTAAGATTGCTTTAATAAAAAAATTCATTTGACCTTTCATAATTAGTAACATGATGTACAACAAGTATCATGGCATTGTGAACAACTTGTTGCACCATCTGGACATATACAAGGATTTGTGGTTTTACATGCATCTTGATCCCTCCAGAATGCAATAGCGCTAACTCTGAAAATCATAGGAACAGGTCCTTTGTCTGAAGGAACATGGAAATAATTATCTGTGCAGACAAATTGGTGTGATGTGGCAAATCTTGCTTCATACCAATAATCACAGACGCAGTCTGGTGGTGGTTCTGCCATAACTACCGGTAATGGATTTAAATTTAAATCAAATTTTTCCATGTACTTTTTAATTTTATTATAATATCCTTGCAGAATTACATTAGGTGCTGGGCACATAGGTCCAGTTGGTGGTGGGGGAATACATTCATGTTTGCAACTGGAGGAACAGGGATTTGGCCAAGGCAAGCAATTTGACGGAGGGAGGCATGCTGGTCCTATTCCTTGAGTGCAACAAAGGTAAGGTTTAGTTCTTACGCACTCTACTTCAGTTTTATTAAATCTTCTTTGCAGGTCTTTTAAAGCAAGTTCAGCGCATCGTTCTGAAGCTGCTATGCAAGGTCCTGTGCATTCTTCTACCCCTGAACGAGCGCCGCAGGCGCATCCTACATTCGCGCAAACACAAGGCGAGTAAACATCGTCTTCAGCCCATTCATGAAATATTCTGAATAAATACCAATACCTATTTCTTGTTATAAATTCATCTATATCCAAATCGTCATTAACAACTGCGTTACCTCCAGATACAGAAACTAAAGCATCTGTAATATTTACCCAGAAATTCCCTTCATCAT
>CAZLSF010000068.1:0-5556 GCA_964562245.1 uncultured archaeon
AATATTCTCAAATCCTTGCTGTGAATACTGGATATTGAGTCATTTTGAATATTATGCCAATTCCTGCGAATATCCTGAATTAAAGTCAAAAATAGAATTATACATTAAACCCTATAAAAAGAATGATTCAGAAATATACAATAAAACAAAAGACAAATTGCCCGAAGCAATCAGAAATTCCAAAAAAATACTTAAAAAACACAAGGAAAACGGAATCCCCCAGATTAGCAGGAATAGCAACCCCTCAACAAAGGTTTTTGAATTAATTGAAAAAATTAGGGAAATAAAAGAAACCAAAACTAAATAAATTAATAGAATTATGAGAAAAGCAATTTCAGAGGATGAAGTAGAGCAGGTTTCTTTGGATATTCTAAAAGAGTTGGGCTATAAAATAATTTACGGACCTGATATTTCTCCTGATGGAATAAATCCTGAAAGAGAATACGACGAAGTTGTTTTAACGCAAAGATTGAAAACTGCAATTAACAAATTTAATCCCAATATTCCAAAAGAAGCAAAAGAGGAAGCACTTAAAAAAGTGTTGAGAACAGACTCTAATAAACTTGTTGTAAGTAATCAAAACTTTCATAATTTTTTGGTTAATGGGGTTGATGTTGAATACAGAAAAAAGGATAGAATTGTTGGAGACAAAGTCTGGCTTTTTGATTTCAAAAATAAAAATAACAATGAATTTCTTGCAGTAAACCAGTTTACAATTATTGAGGATAACAACAACAGGAGACCTGATATAATTTTATTTGTAAATGGTCTGCCTCTAACAGTTATTGAATTAAAAAACCCGGCAGATGAAAATGCAACAATCTGGAGTGCATTTAATCAGTTCCAGACTTATAAACAACAAATTCCTTCTTTGTTCAGGTTTAATGAAATTTTAATAATCAGTGATGGTCTTAGAGCAAGAGCAGGAACAATAACCACAAATAAGGAAAGGTTTACATCCTGGAAAACAATCAATAATAAAAAACCCAACAAATCAATGACTCAATTGGAAGTTCTTTTAAGAGGAATGTTCAATAAGGAAACATTTCTTGATTTAGTCAAACATTTTATTATCTTTGAAAAAGACAAAACTACAATAAAAATACTTGCAGCATACCACCAGTATAATGCAGTAAATAATGCTGTTAAATCAACAATAAAGGCAACAAAAGGAAATAAAAGAGCGGGAATAATCTGGCACACTCAGGGTTCAGGTAAAAGTTTGAGTATGGTTTTTTATACTGGAAAACTTGTTCTAGAGTTAAACAATCCAACCATAGTGGTATTAACAGACAGAAATGATTTGGATGATCAGTTATTTAGTGTTTTTAGTAAGGGAAAGGATTTATTAAGACAAACCCCAACCCAGGCGAATTCAAGAAAGAAATTAAAGGAACTTCTTAAAGTTTCTTCAGGAGGAATTGTTTTTACAACAATTCAGAAATTTTTCCCCGAAGAAACAAGAGAAAAATATCCCCTGCTTTCAGAGAGAGAAAATATAATTGTTATTGCAGACGAAGCACACAGAAGCCAGTATGGATTTGGTGCAAAGGTTATGCAAAAAGAAGATAAAGCCATTGTAACCTATGGATTTGCAAAATATATCCGCGATGCTTTACCAAATGCTTCATTTATTGGTTTTACAGGAACCCCAATAGAAAAAGCAGACAAAAGCACACCAGCAGTATTTGGAAAATATGTTGATATCTATGATATTCAACAGGCTGTAGAAGATGGCACAACAGTAAGAATCTTTTACGAGAGCCGGTTGGCAAAACTTGAATTAAAGCCGGAAGAAAGACCAAGAATAGATGAAGAATTTGAAGCTGTAACTGAAAAAGAAGAAATCGCAGGAAAAGAAAAACTAAAGAGCAAGTGGGCAAGATTAGAAGTTATTGTTGGGAGTGAAAAAAGAATTAGGAGAATTGCAAAAGACATTGTTCAACACTTTGAAAAAAGACTTGAGATCTTTGAAGGCAAAGGAATGATTGTCTGCATGAGCAGGCGTATCTGTGTTGAACTCCACAATGAGATTATTAAATTAAGACCTAATTGGTATAATAAAGATGATAACAAAGGATTTATCAAAGTTATAATGACAGGCTCTGCTTCTGACCCTCTAGAATGGCAGGAACACATAAGAAACAAACCGAGAAGAAGAGCAATTGGAGACAGGATGAAAGACCCGGACGACAATCTTAGATTAGTGATTGTAAGGGATATGTGGCTAACAGGTTTTGATGCTCCCAGCTTACATACAATGTATATTGATAAACCCATGCAGAATCACACTTTAATGCAGGCAATTGCAAGAGTGAATAGGGTATTTAAAGATAAGCCTGGTGGGTTAATTGTTGATTATATTGGCATTGCCTATGAATTAAGGAAAGCACTTGCAAATTACACAGAAAGCGGGGGAAAAGGCAGACCTGTATTTGAACAGGAAGATGCTGTTGCACAAATGCTTGAAAAATATGAAATAGTAAGTGCAATGTTCCACAAATTCAATTACAAAAAATTCTTTAAACTTAAACCAAAAGAAAAGATGTGTTTTATTCCAGAAGCAATGGAGCATATTTTAAAACAGGAAGATGGCAAGAACAGATATTTGAAATATGTTACAGAATTGTCAAAAGCATTTGCTCTTGCTGTGCCTCATGAAAAAGCTATGAAGATTAAGGACGAAATTGGTTTCTTTCAGGCGGTAAGATCAGCCATTGCCAAAACAACCTCAACCAAAGACAAAGAACAGGAAGGATTAGACTCTGCAATCAAACAGATTTTATCAAAAGCAATTATATCAGATAGGGTAATTGACATATTTGCAGCCGCTGGTTTGAAAAAACCAAATATTTCAATACTATCAGAAGAATTTTTAGCAGAAGTTAGAGATATTCCCCAAAAAAATCTTGCTTTTGAAATGCTCAAAAAACTTTTAAATGATGAAATTAAGATAAGGTCAAAAAAGAATTTAATTCAGGCAAGATCATTTAGAGATATGTTGGAAAAAGTAATTAAGAGATATATCAATAAAAGCATAGAAACTGCGCAGATAATAGAAGAATTAATCCAATTGGCGAAGGATATGAAAAAAGCTGATAAACGAGGAGAAGAATTAAATTTAACTGAGGATGAAATAGCATTTTATGATGCTTTAGAAACAAATGATAGTTCAGTTAAATTATTAGGAGATGAAACCTTAAGAATAATAGCAAAGGAATTGGTTGAAGTTGTTAGAAAAAATACCACTATCGACTGGACTGTAAGGGAGAGTATTCAGGCAAACCTCAGAAGACTGGTGAAAAGAATCTTAAGAAAATATGGTTATCCACCAGATAAACAAAAGAAAGCTACAGAAACGGTTTTGGAACAGGCCAAGTTAATAGCAAAAGATTGGGTTGAAAATAATTAAATTTGGGATTACAATATGATTTTTTATAAAATATTTGATTGATTGTCGAGAGTTTTCTCCTAACAATTTCTTTCCATTCAATTTTAAAATACTTGATTTATGATTTTTCTGCTTAATTAAATATGGTCCACTTAATTCTCGCGGAAAAACCCACTGCAGCAAAGAAGATGGCGGATTCAATCCTGAAAGATTACACCACAAAAAAGAAATATTCCGCAACCTATTATGAATCTTCTGACGGCATAATTGTTGCCTCAGCCGCAGGCCACTTGTTTACTTTAAAAGATAGAGTAAGAAAAACATACCCTAATTTTGATTTGGAATGGCACCCAAGTTATAAGAAAAATAAATTTACTTATAATTTTTATAAACTCCTCACCTATCTTGGAAAATTCACAGATAAGATAACCATAGCAACAGACCTTGATATTGAGGGAGAAGTTATCGGGTACAATGTTTTTCATTTTCTTTTTAATAAAGCAAAAGTTTCAAGAATGGAATTTTCAACTTTGACAAAAGAGGAATTAAAAAAGTCTTTTTTAAATCGGAAGGAAGGATATAATTATGGGCTTACTGAATCAGGATTAACAAGACATTACCTTGATTTTTTTTACGGGGTGAATATTACAAAAGCCCTGACAAGTTCCATAAAAACAGCATCTAATAAATATCATTTAATTTCTTCAGGGAGAGTTCAGGGTCCCACATTGGCATTGATTGCGGAGAGAGAAAAAGAAATAGAGGATTTTATCCCAACTCCTTTCTGGCAGATTAATTTTATAACAAAGAAATCAGAGAAACACAGATTCCCCGAACCCTTAACTTTCAATTATGAGAAAGATAAACTCTGGGAAAAAGAGAAAGCGGACAAAATATTTGAGGATTGCAATAATAAAAATGCGATTATAAAAAAAACAAAAAAAACAAAAAGAAATCTTAATCCTCCAATTCCTTTTAACCTCACTGGACTGCAGATGGAGTCTTACAAAGTATTTGGTTTTAACCCATCTAGAACCCAGGCAATAGCCCAAAAATTATATCTTCAGGGCGTAATTTCTTATCCAAGAACAAGTTCGCAGAAACTTCCATCTTCAATTAATTACAAAGAAATTATTAAGAAATTAAGCGAGATGTTTGATGCTGGAAAAAAATTAATTGGAATGCCTTTAAAACCAAATGAAGGAAAGAAGACTGACCCAGCTCATCCTTCAATACATCCAACCGGAGAGTTGCCAAAGAAATTAAAGGAGGAAGAGGAAAAACTTTATTCCTTAATTGTTCACAGGTTCTTTGCAATTTTTGGAAAACCCGCAGAGAGATTGTCAATAAAAATAATTGCAAACATAGACGCTTATTTATTCAATTGCGCTGGTGTTAGAACAATCAAAAAGAACTGGCTTGAACTCTACCCATACGCAAGATTGCAGGAGCTTGAACTCCCAGAACTTGAAATCGGAACTGTTCTAATAGTTGATAAATTAAATCTTTTTGAGAAGGAGACACAGCCTCCAAACAGGTACACTCCGGCGAGTCTTGTGAGAGAACTTGAGAAGAGAGGTCTTGGAACCAAAAGCACAAGAGCCATGATAATACAGACTTTATATAATAGAAATTATTGCGAGGGACAGCATATAAAAATTACAAATTTAGGGCGTCATGTTGTTGAAACACTTAAGAAATATGCGCCTGATTTTTTGTCAGAAGAACTTACAGCAAAATTTGAGAAAGAGATGGAACTTGTAGAACAGGATAAGAAAAAGAAAGATGAGGTTCTAAAAGAAGCGGAGAATTTATTGAGCAAAATTTTCAGGGAATTTAAGAAAAAAGAAAAAGAGATTGGAGGTTCTTTAACAGGTTCTGTTGAAGAAACAATTGAAGAACAGAATACTTTAGGGGAGTGCAAGTGCGGGGGAAACCTGAAATTTATAAAAATGTATAATGGTTCAAGATTTGTGGGGTGTTCAAATTATCCAAAATGCAAAAATGCTTATCCCTTGCCGAGAAATTGCACTATTGAAAAAACAGGAAAAATATGCGAGCATTGCGGAACCCCAATCTTAAAAATAATACGAAAAGGAAAGAGAACTTTTAATATGTGTCTTGACCCAAAGTGCAAGAGCAAAGAAAATTGGGGCAAGAAAAAA
>CAZLSF010000069.1:0-5385 GCA_964562245.1 uncultured archaeon
CGAACTTGGCAAATTGCCTGAAGGTGTTGGTGGCGTTACTAAAACAAGTTGCACCCCCTATGGATGCAAACCTGAAAGCATAGTATTAAATGAAACAGAGCAGGCATTTCATAAATATATGAGACTTGTAGCCCCATTTCACGAGAAAACTCATGAAGCCCATATGAAAGCGTTTCCTTATTTACCAATGGCTGTTGGTGAAGATTTTATTGAAGGATTGACTGTTTATACCAACATAGAAGGTTTATTGAAAAAAGGTGAAATAATGTTCGCTAAAGTTTATTACGATTCTCTGTCTGCCCAATATCAACAGTATTATAACCAAATGAAAGAACTGGAGCAAAAAGGCGTATCTATTAAAGATTTGGTAAAAAAAGGCAATGAAATTGGTAAATTTATATCAAAATATTTCATACCAAAAGAAACTGAGAAATATAACTGATTGCCAACTAATTATTTTACAAATTGTTTAAAATTTAATAATTTATCTATCTATGAATTGGGAAAAAATTGATTATAGATCTCTTTGGTTTCATCTTCCTATACGGAGCGGTGATTTCCTGATGAATCTGGCAAATCATAAAATGTCAGAACACTTTGGTATAAGACCTGGCTGGCTATTGGAAGAAGATAATTCAATATACCTGATTCCGCAACAAACCCTGGATTTGTTTAATTCTGAATTATGGGTTGGAATTGCTGAAGACAATTTGGAATATGTTAATTGTTTAAGCCCAGAAAAACTAAGAGTTATTACAATTGATGAAACAAACCCTTTGACGGAGATATATAAAAAATGCGGTATGCCTGCATTTTATATTTTAGAAAATGCTAAAACCATTGAAGAAAATTCATCCGGAGAATTTGAAGAAAACATAGAAACCATCACCAAATTAATGAATCCTTATGAAATATTGAAATATTGTGAAAAATGGGTTAATGCTTTGGAACAGTTTCCTGAAGAAAGAATAGATATTTTAAATGTATCTGATGGATTTAAATTAACGAGTGGTAATATTGAGATTACAAAAGATCATTTGATTGATTATTTTAATAAACAAAAAAATTACTCTGAAAAAACCCTTGAATTAAATTATTCTGTAAAAAAATAATCAAATTAATTAATAAAATCTATTGGAACTATAAAATACTGTAGCTATTAAATTGCATATGGAACATAAAATTTACAATTTTGAGATTATTTTTGGGTTGCTGAGAGAAAAAATCATATCGAAGGATTGGTCAGAAACCTGAATATAAACCACACAACAAGGTATAGAAAAATGACAGCTAAACAAAAAATTAATCAAACTAATTAATGGAGCCAATTGAAATTGTTAAAAAATTGTCAAATATTGAAAAATTCAATCCTGTGCAGGAACTTGCACTTGAGAAAGGTCTAATGAAAGGAATTAATCTTGTTATCTCAAGTCCGACTGCTTCAGGAAAAACAATTATTGCAGAACTTGCAATGATAAATAACTGGATGAAAAGAAAGATGAAATCAGTTTATATAGTTCCTCTAAAAGCCCTTGCCTATGAAAAATATGATGATTTCAAAGAAAAATATGAAAAACTTGGATTAAAAATAGGGGTCTCAACAGGAGATCTTGATTCTGCTTCCTGGTATCTGAAGGATAAAGATATTATTATCCTGACTTCAGAAAAACTTGATTCTCTGATAAGGCATAAAACAGAATGGCTTTCTGAAATTTCGCTTGTCATTGCGGATGAAACTCATTTACTAACCGACCCTTTCAGAGGACCAACCCTTGAGATTGTCCTGACACTGCTTAAAGAAAATTACTCACCTCAGATTATTGCTCTTTCCGCAACAATTTCAAATTGTGATGACCTTGCGGATTGGCTCGAAGCAGGTCTTGTGCTGAGCGATTACAGACCAGTCCCTCTTAAAAAAGGAATTTTCATGGACAACAAACTTATTTTTGTTGGCGAAACCAAAGAGGTGGAATGTTCTGACTTGAATTCAATAGTCAAAAAAGTTGTTGGAAAAGGAAAACAGGTTTTGATTTTTTTGTCCTCAAGGAGAAATACTGAGAGTCTTGCGGAAAAACTTTCAAAAGAATTTCCCTTGGTTGAAAATGAAATATCAACTGAAATTCTTAAAGCCCTTGAAACCCCGACAAAACAATGCAGGAAACTTGCGGGATGTTTAAAACATGGAATTACCTTTCACCATGCAGGTCTTGTAAACAAACAAAGAAGTAAGATAGAAAAAGCATTTAGGGAAAACAAAATAAAAGTTATCTGCGCAACAACAACGCTCGCAGCAGGATTAAATCTTCCAGCTTTCCTTGTTATTGTCAGAGATATTAAAAGGTTCTCGGGAGGGTTCTCGCAATATATTCCTAATTTAGAAGTGCAGCAAATGCTTGGTCGGGCTGGAAGACCAAAATATGATTCCAACGGTCTTGCCTTATTGCTTGCAAAAGATGAAAATATGGCAATTGAACTAAGAGATAAATACCTGCTCGGGGAAGTTGAACCAATTGTTTCAAAATTGTCGATGGAACCTGTTCTAAGAATGCAAACTCTTTCATTAATTGCAACAGAATTTATATACTCAAGGAAAAAATTAATTGAATTCTTTGGGAAAACTTTTTTTGGTTATACTTTCGGTGCGTCAATTGAACTTGAAATAAAAATAGAAAGTATTCTTGAACAGCTCGAAAAATTTGGGTTCCTGAATTTGAAAGACTTCAAAGCCACCCCTATTGGAAAAAGAGTTTCGGAACTTTATCTTGATCCTCTGTCCGCGCACAAACTTCTGCTTTCGCTTGAGAGGGTTAATGAAAAAACTGTTCCAATGTCCTATCTCCATTCAATCTCATCCTGTTCAGAATTATACCCTTCGCTTAGAGTAAAGAATAATGAAGTTGAAGAACTTGAAGATTTTATTGTAAAAAACGAAAATCTGTTTCTGAGCGATGTGCCTGAACCTTATGATTTTGATTATGGTTTATTTTTGCAATCCCTAAAAACAGCAAAGTTATTGAATGACTGGATTTCAGAAAGAACAGAAGACTATCTACTTGAAGAATATTCTGTTACTCCTGGGGAACTGTATATGAAAATATCAAATGCTGAGTGGGTTCTCTATGCTGCCGAAGAATTTGCAAAACTTAAAGGAAAAAAAGAAATTGCTGAAGAACTAAATAAACTTAGGTTGAGAATCAAGAATGGAATAAGGGAAGAACTTTTGAAACTAATCAGGATAAAAGGAATTGGTCGGGTTAAGGCAAGAAAATTATATAAAGTGGGGATTAAAAGTGTTGAAGATATTCGGGAGAATAAAATTATGGCTGGAAGGTTGATTGGGAAAAAGACTTTGGAGAAGATTATTATTGGATAAATTCAAATTACTTAAAAATTTGAGTTAGTCTGATATATAGAAAATAAATGGAAATTAATAATGGGATTAAATCTAATTATTCTATTATTTATAGGGTTGTATCATAAAATTAAATTGTCAGAAGAACCTAAATGGGAATTACCTGAAATGAGTCTATGTATCCCCTAAGTGGATAGTACAATCTATTGAAATGTAATTTAACAAATGATGCTTAGGGATATAATTCTGGAACTTATTTCTCCAAAGATGATGCGTTACGAAATTGTTATTTTCGGTATGAATCTAAAACTCGTGAAATATTAGTTATCGGAAAGCGGGGTTTTACGAAACTTCATTAACTTCAAAAAAATATAATATGACTATGGAAAAGAAAATTAAATTTTGGTTGATTTGCTTATTGGGTCTATCTATTGTTTTGGTTAGTGGATGTATTGGACCCTCTGATGATGACATTATTCTAAAAGCTCAACAAACGAAAGATATTTCTCTGTGTGAGAAAATAGGCAATATTGAAAAAAATGAGGAGTGTGTCTGTGGGGTTGCAATGGTAACACAGAATTCAGATTTATGTGAAAAATTAAAAAGTGAGATAAGTGAAACGGTGTTAGGTGTTACTTCAAACATGAAGTTAAGGGACTTATGCTTTAGCAGTATAGCAGAAAACAAATTAGATTCTACTTTATGCGGAAAGATAGATGATGGGTTGATGAAAGATTATTGTTTTAGTGATCTTGCTAAATTAACACAAAATAAGGAACTTTGCAACAAGATAACGGATGAATTTGAAAAAGAAGAATGCAATAAGGTGGTATCTGAGTTTGAGCCAGGATATTGTGAAACTCTCTCAATAGATTCTAAGAAAGATTTATGTATTTGGAGAAGAGCAACCTTATCTAATAACCTGTCTGATTGTAAAAATATTAATGATATTGAAGGACTTGCAGGTTCAAGAGATAGTTGTTATTTAAATATAGCAAAGAGAACAAATGATCCTAAAACTTGCGAATACATTACAAACAAAAAAGTAAGAGAGCGTTGTCTATTTACTGTTTCTGAATAAAAATGATAATTTTGGGGATAAAAAGCCCCGCAACTCTCATTCCCTACGGTCGTTCGGTGCTATCGCATTCTGATAAACAGCAAACATACTATAAAAAACCAGACAATCTATTGTTTTTTTATTTCCGGAGTTTATCTCAAAACCAATCACAAACCTTTCTTTCTTCAAAATGTTTAATTTGTCCAAAACATACCAGTCAGAAACTTTTTCAAAAAATATATTTTTTCTTATTGATTTTGCCAAATTTTCAAAGATATCACTCTTGAATTCCGCTAAATATTTCAATACTTTATATTTTGACAATTCACCTATAAATTAAAATATTTTTGTTATTTACAAATATTTTTCGCGTATTTTACGCCAAAATTTTATTTCTTGAGTCAAAAGTAAAAAATCGTGTTTTTTAAAAATTGATTAATTTAATTGGCCTCAAATAATTCAATTACAATTAATATAATGTTAGCTGGAATACTCGCTGAAATAATATACCCTTTTTTAGTCTTACTTAGAAAAATTGACCAGTGGAGGCTTGGAATAAAAGTAAAAATAAATAAAATAGGTCCTGGGTGGATGCAAGGTCTTACTACCCACACAATGGATTTGTTCTGGTTTCCAATAAAAGTTGGGGGTATTAACCACTGGACTATTGGTCAAGTTGATAAAAACGGCAGGTCAACAAGATTTGATGAAAAATCCAAATACTTTCAAGCGTGGTTGGGATATTATCTTGTAAAATCAAACAATCATTTTGGAATTGAAGATGGCAAAATAAAAATTATTGATTACAATAAACTCGGAATTGCGGATCAAAATACTTGGTTAAAATTATATATGAGTCCAAAAGCACCGACAAAAATGGATTATAAAACGGTTAAATTTATAAAAAAATTTAAAATTGCAAGTGGTCAAACATGCCACTTGTTTTTAGGAGAATATATTACCATTTCTGACA
>CAZLSF010000070.1:0-5335 GCA_964562245.1 uncultured archaeon
ATGGGGGGACAAGGTCCTGCAATTGGCACAATTAAAATAAATTCCGGAGATGTATTGGAAAGAACAGAACTTTTGGTTTATGAGGAATGCATTAATAATACAAATCACAAATTTCCTTTACCTTCAGGCAAATATCGTTTAAGAATTGATTTTAAGAAAGAAAATTCAACATTAATTTCAAGATATTCAAATGAGTTTACAATTAAATAATTTAAAGGGATAAATATTTAGATAATATAAAGTTTTAGATATAGTTTATACAAGTGTAAATTAGAGAAATTAAGTATTAAAAATAATATAAAGATTTAACTTTAATATATATAATGCACAAAATTAGCGGAATTGAATTTTCTTTGATGTCACCAATTCAGATAAAGAAATTGAGTGTAATTGAGATTACAAGACCTGAGTTATATGATGCGGACGGTTATCCTGTTGAGAGAGGTGTTGTGGATCACCGTATGGGTGTTGTTGACCCGGGGATTACTTGCAGGACTTGCGGTTATAAATTAGGGGATTGTATGGGACATTTTGGTCATATTGAATTAGTTAAACCTGTAGTGCACCCTGTTTTAGCGCCTAAAATATATTTATTGTTGCAGGCAACCTGCCAGAAATGCGGGAGAGTACTGGCTGGCGAAGGGGTAACTGGTTTGAGAGCTTGCGCAAAGGAGGCAAAAGAAAAGTGTCTTTTTTGTGGAGAAAAACAGAAAAAGATTAAATTTGTAAAGCCAACTTCTTTTAATCTTGGGAGAGAGGAGTTAACCACTGAGCAAGTAAGGGAACATCTTGAAAGAATAACTGAAGAAGATTTGGAAAAACTTGAATTTAGGGGGGGAAGACCTGAATGGATGATAATAACAATACTTCCGGTTCCTCCAATGACTATGAGACCTTCTATTATTCTTGAGAGCGGAGAGAGAAGTGAAGATGATTTGACCCATAAATTGGTGGATATTGTAAGAATTAATGAGAGATTAAAGAGAATTTTGGATATCGGCGCTCCTGATTTCTTAATAAGTGATATTATTGAATTACTACAATACCATGTTTCTACTTATATAAAAAATGATATGTCAAATATACCTCCTGCAAGACATAGGAGTGGAAGACCATTGAAAACTCTTGCGCAAAGGATGATAGGGAAAGAAGGTAGATTCAGGTATAATCTTTCAGGGAAAAGGGTTAATTTTTCTGCAAGGAGTATAATTTCACCGGACAATTTTCTGGATATAGATGAAGTTGGTGTTCCGAAGATAATTGCTAAAACAATAACAGTTCCTGAAAGGGTTATTGATAGTAATCTGGAAGATATGAAAAAATTAATTTTGAATTATGGTAATTTTCCTACTGTGAATTATATAATTCGCACTGATGGTTTAAAGAAAAAAGTTACGCAGGAGACAAAAGAGATGATTTCTGAAGAAATTATGCCCGGTTATATTGTTGAGAGAAATTTGATGGATGGTGATTGGGTGATTTTTAACAGGCAGCCAAGTTTGCATAGAATGTCTATGATGGCTCATAGAGTAAGAATTATGGATGGTAAAACATTCAGGATGCATCTCGCGGTTACAACACCTTATAATGCGGATTTTGACGGTGATGAAATGAACTTGCACATACCTCAGACAGAAGAAGCAAGAGTGGAGTTGAAATATTTAATGAAAGTAAATCAACAGATAAGAACACCAAGATATGGTTTGCCTATTATAGGTGCAAAACATGATCACTTAATGGGAAGTTATTTTTTAACCCAAGATAATATAAAGCTCTCAAAAAGAGAGGTTTCTAATTTAATGATGGGTCTTGATGTCAAAGTTACTCTGGATAAGGATGTTTATTCAGGTAAAGAGGTTTTTTCATTAATATTGCCAAAATTAAATTACACAGGCACAACAAGGACAGGACAGGAAGTGGTAATTGAAGAAGGACTTATGAAAAAAGGATATATTGATGAGATGGCTATTGGTTCAGAAAAAGGTTCTTTGTTAAACAAGATTGAACTTCATTATGGTGGTGATGAGGCTGCGAAATTTATTAGTAACATGTCAAAATTATGTTTGAAGTTTATGGCTACTCATGCATATACAATTTCTTTGGGAGATTATTATCTTGAAGATGAAAAGGAAATTGAGAAACTCATTTCAAAAGAAATTAAAAATTATATAAAGTCTCCTTCAAGGGAAACGCAGTCAAAATTAGATCAGCTTCCAAAGGAGATTGAGAAAATTATTAAGGAAAAATTATCCAATAAATCAACTGCAAGAATTGCAGCTGAGATCGGAGCAAGAGGCAGTCTTGTTTCTGTAGCACAGATTATTGGTGTTGTTGGACAAGAAAAACTAAAAGGTAAGAAAATAACAAGAGGATATTATCATAGAAGTTTGCCTCATTTCAGTAAAGATGATATAAATCCTTCAGCACACGGTTTTGTAAAAGAAAGTTATAAAGAGGGAATTTCCCCTACAAGTTTCTTCTTTGATTCCATGCATGGCAGGGAAGGTTTGTCAGATACTGCTCTTAAGACCAAGCACTCAGGTTATCTTGAGAGGAGACTTGTAAATTGTTTGCATGATATTAAAGTGGCGCCGGATAACACCGTAAGGAATGAAAGAAACCAAATAATTCAGTTCACTCCATTTGAAAATAATATCAATCCACACAAGGCAAATAAGGGAAAGATTGAATTAGAAGATATATTATGATAGGAATAGAGCAAAAATTGGAAGATTATTGTGAAGAACACAAAATAACAGGTGCAAAAAAACAGGAACTTAAGAAAAGACTTGATAATCTGATTGAGAAATCAAAATTTGAGTGTGGTGAAGCTTTGGGGATCATAACAACACAATCACTTTCAGAACCTGCTACGCAGATGACTATGAGAGCTTATCACTTTGCTGCTTCTGCAGGTATAAGGATGGCTTCAGGGTTGCCAAGACTTATAGAGATTTTTGATTTAAGAAAAGAGATTGATAATGTAACTACAATTCATTTGCTTGATAATTCAAGAGAAAATGTTGAAAAAATTGCAAAGAATATTGTGGAGTCAAAGTTAAATGATGTTCTTTCAAATATTTATTATGATATTCCAAGTTCGCAGGTGACTCTTGAATTCGATGGTTTAAAAGAATTGGATATGACTTTGGAAAATATATTGAGTGTAATTAAGAAATATGTTAAAAAATATCCAAGCAGTATTGCAGGCAATGTAATTAATCTTGAAGAAGTTAAGACTTATTCTGAATTCAGGATTTTAAAGCAGAAATTGGTCGAATTATCAATAAAAGGAATAAAAGGAACCAAAGAAACGATAATTTTAAATGAAGATGGTGAATGGATAATACAGGTGAAAGGGGGTAGTTTTGAGAAATTTATGCTGGTTGATGGCGTGGATACAAAGACCACTACAACAACAGACATAATGGCTGTGAAAAACCTCTTGGGTGTGGAAGCAGCAAGAAATGCTTTGATAAGAGAAATAAATAGAACTCTTGAAGAACAAGGTGTTGGCGTGGATAATAGATATATTGGTATGGTTGGAGATGTGATGTCCGTTAATGGGAATTTGGAGCCTATGAGCAGGTATGGGTTGATGAAAACTAAACAAAGTGTTCTTGCAAGGTTGAATTTTGAGGAAACAATAAAAGTTCTGTTTGATTCAGCAGTAAATAACGATAAAGATGAGTTAAATACTTTAATTAGTAGCTTAGTAATAAATCAAGTATGTCAGGTGGGAACAGGAACAGTGAAATTAAAATGGAAGGTATAAATAAATTGAGGAAAGGAGATAATATATTGAATCTCAAAAAAGAATATGAAAGTAATAAATTAGTAATAGGACCTAAAATATCGAAAAAATTGATAAAAGAGAATAAAATAGCTAAACTCTATCTATCAACTAATGCCCCAATGGATTTGATTGGAGATATTGGGAGTATAGAAATTGAACGTTTGAATGTAGATGCTATAGAACTTGGGAAATCCTTAGGTAAAAATTTCCCAATTTCTGTTTTAGGTGTGTTAAAATGAAAATGATTTCAGGGAAATAGGTGATTTAAAATATGAGAACATTTGATAAAAATACTTTGCACTATATATCTTTATTTGAATTGGTGACGGGAGTTGCTCCAATGGATTGTGTGGTTGAAGATAAGGTGTATTTTGTGGTTGCAAAAGAAGCTATGTCTAAAGTTTTAGTAAATAAAGGAGAAAAGATAAAGATGCTTGAAAAGCATGTAGGGAATCAGGTAATAGTTTTCCCTTATTTTAAGGAAAAAGAAGATTTCCTTACAAGAGTAATTTCTGATAAACTCAGGATGAAGGAATCTGATGGAATTCTGAAATTATTTATAAACAGGCAGGATAATAAAAAAGTAAGAAGAGATATGGAAGCGATTAAAAGTTTTTTAGAAAGAATGTATAATGTTAACAAGGTATTGTTTAGGTTTTGAGTCTTATATTTTATTAAATTTCTAATTATGGGAACCTTTAATGCGAGGAAACTGGCGGAGAAAAGAAAAAAAGCAAAATATTGTAAGAGAGGTCATAAGATTAAAGTACTTGGTTTATTCAAGAAAACAGACCCTTTAAAAGGATCTCCACAAGCAAAGGGAATGGTTTTGAGCAAGAGACAACTTGAACAGAAACAACCTCACTCAGGTATGATTAAATGTGTTAGGGTAAAATTAATTAAAAATGGTAAAGAAATTACTGCGCATTTACCAAAGGACAGGGCAGTTAAATATGTTAATGAACATGATGAGGTAACTATAGAAGGAATGGGCGGTTCACAGGGAAAATCTGTTGGAAGTATTCCCGGTGTCAGATATAGGGTTTGCGCTGTGAATGGAATCAGCCTTGAAATGCTTAGAACTGGAAGAAAGGAGAGAGCTACGAGATAACTATCAATTTTATTTCTAAAGACATAATTATTATTAAATATAACTCTCATCCAAGTGGAAATTTAAACCCTTCTTGCACAGATATTAAGAGTGTGTTGAAAGACGAAGGAAATAAGGAACCTATAAATATATTGTATATAATCGCTGGAAAGGGAAGATGCAAATGGTATAAATTATGTTTATTATTGAGTTATAAACCTATAGATTATGTTCTATGGATTATATACAGGCAAAGTATTATTTAATTAATTTAATAAATAAGTTATTATTGACAGAGCCTATATGGTGATGAGTAACTTAGTAGAATAAGTTACTGAACTTTGGTTTAATTCAAAGTTTGGAATAGGAGGAGTGCATCATTTTGAGGAATTTAATAAGGAGATAACCCGCAGTATTCCGGTTGATCCTGCCGGAGGTTACTGCTATTA
>CAZLSF010000071.1:0-5271 GCA_964562245.1 uncultured archaeon
TTTGTAAATATTTTTATTGTTCAAAGAAGAGTTAAAAGTTTAAATATACAATTTGAACAAATAAAGAGTCTAAATCAAGCGTTTGAGTATTTAATAGTTTATAAAAAGACCAATCAATTCTCATATACAAATCCTTTTAAAGAAGCAAGCATAAACAGAAAAGAAGGTTACTGGAATTCATTTTGGAATAATGCAGATAGGCCTACAATGCGTTATGAAATTGATGGAATTAAAATTGAAAAAGGACAATGGAAATGGGAAAGAGAACGTGCATTACTTGCTCTTGAAAATTATAAAAAATTTATGAAAGAAGTTGGCGATGAAAAAAAATTAAAAGAATATTGGTTAAAGAACAAGGATTCATTTTTTAATAATACTGGGAAACCTTTGGAATTTATAAAAACGACAAAAACGACAGTAAAATATTGGGTGACACCGAGTGAAACCACAATAATGGATACTAATATGATGGATTATTATATAAATGATGATACAGGGAAAAGAAAATATCAATTTGACACAGTTAAAAATATTGATGTAATTAAGAAAATTATTGAAATGGTATCAGACAAAGATTCTCTCATTCTTGACTTCTTCGCTGGTTCCGGCACAACTGCTCATGCTGTCTGGGAGTTAAATAAAAAAGATGGCGGAAATAGAAAATTTATCCTTGTTCAACTTGATGAGCCTGTTGATGAGAAGAAAGACACAGGGAAGAATGCTCTAAGCCTTGGGTTAAAAACTGTTGCAGATATTTGTATTGAAAGATTAAGAAGGGTTTCTGAGAAGTATAAAAATGATGGCAACCTTTTTGATAATAATCAGGATTTTGGATTTAAGGTTTTTAAACTTGATAAATCAAGCTTCAATCTAAAAGAGGAATTTGAATTTGACCCGGATGAGGATAAAGAGGAATTGAAGAAAATATATCTTGAAAAACTTGGAATGTGGGTTAATGAACCATTAGTCCCTGATTGGCGAGAAATTGATGTTATTTATGAAGTAATACTAAAAGAAGGATTGAGATTGAATTCTAAGATTGAGAAAGTAAAAATTAAAGATAATGAATTTTACTATGTTAAAGATGAAGAACAAAACCTGGATTTTTATATCTCATTAGAAGATAAATTTTCTCCAGAGACAATTGAAGAAATAAGAACACCAAAATATAAAGGAAAAATGTTTGTATTTCTGGATAAAGCATTAACAGATAACGATAAGATAAACTTAAGTGCCTTTGTGAGGTTAAAGGTGATATGAAGAAAAGAGAAAAATCAAATATCAGAAACAAAAATTCACAAGGATATACGCAATTAGTTGACTCTATCGGGGAGTTGTTAAATTCTGCTCGTAGAGAAGTTGCAAGGACGATCAATACTATTTTAGTTAAGACTTACTGGGAGATTGGAAGAAGGATTGTAGAATATGAACAAAAGGGAGGTGAAAAGGCAGAATATGGTTCAAGATTGTTGACAAGATTATCCAGGGATTTGAGAATGAAATATGGTAAAGGGTTCAGTAAAAGCAATGTATATTTAATGAGATTGTTTTACATAAAATATCCAAAATTCCAGACAGTGTCTGGAAAATTATCCTGGAGTCATTATGTTGAACTTTTAAATGTTACAGATGATTTAGCAAGGTCATTTTATGAAAAACAGTGTATAAAAGAGAACTGGTCAGTAAGAGAATTAAGAAGACAAATAAATTCTATGCTTTTTGAAAGGATTGCTTTGAGCAAAGATAAGAAAGGCGTTCTACAACTTGCTAAAAAAGGGCAGATAATAGAAAGAGAGGAGGATATATTAAAAGACCCTTATGTGTTTGAATTCCTGGGAATTCCTGAACAATATCAATATACCGAAAAAGAGTTAGAACAACGATTAATAGACAATCTCCAGATGTTTTTGCTTGAATTAGGAAAAGGTTTTGCTTTTGTCAGTCGTCAATACAGAATCTCTCTTGATAATAATCATTTCTATGTGGATTTAGTTTTTTATCATACTATATTAAAGTGCTATGTTTTGATTGACTTAAAAGTTGGGAAAATTACCCATCAGGATGTCGGACAGATGAATATGTATCTTAATTATTTTAAAGCAGAAGTAAACTCTGATAGCGATAATCCACCTGTCGGTATCATTCTTGGCGCAGAAAAAAGTAATATTTTAATAGAGTATGCTCTCGGTGGAATCTCTAATAAATTATTTGTATCACGGTATAAAATATATCTACCAAGTAAAAAAGAGTTAAGTCAGAGACTGAAATTTTTATTAAAGGAGAAACAAGATGCTTAGGTTGAAATTTGACCCAAAATTAGATTTTCAAATTGATGCAATAAATTCAGTTGTTGATTTGTTCAAAGGTCAGGCTAAAAGACCCCTGAGTTATACTTTTCAAGTTATTCCTAATACATTGGACATACCAAGAGAAAAAATCCTTGAAAATTTACGGGAAGTTCAAATTAGAAATGGTCTTCCTTTATCCAACATTGATGATCTAAAAGAACCCTACAACTTTACAATTGAAATGGAAACAGGAACCGGAAAGACCTATGTGTACTTGAGAACTATATTGGAATTAAATCAGAAATATGGATTTAAAAAGTTTATCATTGTGGTTCCATCAGTGGCCATAAAAGAAGGGGTTTTAAAAACATTAGACATCACACAAGATCATTTTAAACAATTATATGATAATTTGCCTTATATATATTTTCCATATAAGTCTAATAATTTAGTAATGGTCAGGATGTTTGGACAGGCCACAACCCTTCAAATTATGGTTATTACGAGGGATGCTTTTAATAAAGATATAAATATCATCCATAATATTCATGACAAAATGGGGGATAAACCAATTGAAATTATCAAGAAAACAAATCCCATCGTTATTCTTGATGAACCCCAGAAGATGGGTGGAGAAGCTACTTTATGGGGAATTGAACAATTAAATCCTCTTTTTATCTTACGCTACTCTGCAACTCACAAGGATATTTATAATCTTGTGTATAGGCTAACTCCATTTGATGCATACAATCTTGGATTGGTTAAAAAAATAGAAGTCCTTTCTATTACAGAAGAAGGAGACCCGGGTAGTAAAAAGATTATTTTAGAAAGAATAGAATCAACCACAAAAGGATTAAAAGCCAGAGTTAAAGTTTTTGTAAAAACAAAAGATGGTACAAAGCTTAAGACAAAAACAATCAAGCATGGCGAGGATTTAGAAAAGAAAACAAACAATTCCTATTACAGTGGTTTTATTGTTAGTGAGATAAACAAGGGAGCAGGATATATTTTATTTTCCAATGGACTAAAAGTTTATGAAGGTAAATCTTCGGTGGATGATGATGAAATAATCCGAATAATGGTGAGAGAAACAATAAGAGAACATCTGGATAAAAAGAAAAAACTTAATTCCAAAGGAATTAAAGTGTTAAGTTTATTTTTCCTGAACAGAGTTGATGATTATTTACCTGAAGATGGAATAGTCAGAAAAATGTTTGAAGAAGAATTTATTAAACTTGTTAAGAACGGATTTAAGGAATTTTCAAATTTAGATGTAAAGAAAATTCATAGTGGTTATTTCTCAAAAATGAAAAGAGATAAAAGCATTGAGGAAGATGAGTCAGCTTATGATTTGATTATGAAAGATAAAGAGCGACTGCTCTCTCTGGATGAACCTGTAGAGTTTATCTTTTCTCATTCGGCGTTAAGAGAGGGTTGGGATAATCCGAATGTGTTTAATATTTGTACGCTTGCTTATTCTACTTCTGAGATAAAAAAGAGACAGGAGATTGGAAGGGGGTTAAGATTATCCGTTGACCAGAATGGGAATAGAATCCAGGATAGGGAAATAAATTTGTTGACGGTGATTACAAATGAGAGTTATAGAGAATATCTGGAAAAGCTTCAAACAGAGTATAGAGAGGAAGTAGGTGTTGAGGCACCTCCTGTTGAAGAAAGAAAGCAAAGAGTTAAAATAAAACGGAAAGATGAAGTTATTCAGGGAGAATTATTTAAAAATTTGTGGGAAAGAGTGTCACCCAAAGCAAAATATATTGTTGATATTGATGTAGATAAATTTATTGAGCAATGTATTCAGGAGATAAACAAAATTGAAATAAAAGAACCTGAAATAAAAATAGAAAAAGTTAGGGTGGATGAGATTAAGTCTGAATCTGTCAAAGAAGAATTTATTAGAGAATCATCAGAAAAAAGACAGGTTACCGAAGTTCCAAACCTTATATCTTATATTGAGAAAGAAACCAATTTAACCAGAAGAACAATATTTAAGATATTAAAGGGGTCTAATAATCTTGAACTCTTATTTTTAAAACCTCATAAATATGCAGAAAAAGTTATAGAAATTATTAAAATGTGCAAGAGAGCATTTGAAGTAGAGGGTATCAAATATATTGATCTGGAAGAGAAGTATGATGTTGGGCTTTTGAGAGAAGAAGTAACTACTTATGGCAGATATGTGCTAAAAGTGCAAAAATCAATTTATGATGGAATAATTAAAGAATCAAATATAGAAGAAGCATTTGCTAAGGCGCTTGACAAAGATTCCCGGATAAAATTATTTGTAAAACTTCCTGATTGGTATGTTATAGAAACACCAGCAGGTAATTATACACCTGATTGGGCAATAATAGTAGAAAAAATTCAAAATGGAAATGCTTCTGAAAAGATTTATTTTGTGGTTGAAACTAAAGGAACTAATAGAATTTATGAATTAAGACCCGACGAACAGATTAAGATAAAAAGTGCCAAGAAAAGATTTGAGCATATAAAGAACACCAAATTTGTTGCTCCTGTTAAGGATTTTGATGGATTCGAAAGTCAATGGTGAAATATGAGCATAAGGATTATATTGGGTTGCCACTTCGGATAACACCGAATAAAAGGTTTTGGTGCTACAACTTCTTTTCCAATTATTGCCGCAAACTTTGCATATCCTAAGCCTTAAACAAAAGGGTTTAATTGATTTTTTATTCTCTTGAACCTTCAATAGCACTAATTAGCCATCAGAATTGCTCAGTTATTGACACACATATTGGGTAGTATATACTCAATCCATGGAGGACAGGTTAAAGATAAAGGTCATTCCAAAGGCCAGCAGGAACAGGGTCTTGATAAAGGAAGGGAGGGTGGTTGTGTATGTGACTGCTCCACCTGAAAAGGGAAAGGCAAACAGGGAGGTTCTCAAACTTCTGAAAAGGTTAACGGGTGTTCGGGTGGAGATAGTCAGCGGAGAGAAGGCAAGGGA
>CAZLSF010000072.1:0-5136 GCA_964562245.1 uncultured archaeon
TGTCAGGGTTTAATCCTGTGGCATTGTATTCTGTGATTGTTTTTGAGAGGTTTGTTTTAAACTCACCATCTAAATAAACCATCAATTTGTCAAGGTCAGAGTCTTCCGGATTATTCCAGGACCATTCTATATATTTTTGTTCAAGTTTTGATTCATTCAAATTTCTAACAGATTTGGGAGGTTTTAAATCTTTACCATAAACAGAACCATTTTGAACAACAAAATAGGTTTCATTATCTGCAATAATTTTCCAGAATGGATGGTAAGGAGTCTGTGATTTGTCTCCAGGTTCCCATTGTAAATTGGATTCTATTGTTTCTGGTGTGATTTTTTCTAAAACTAAATCTACTGCTTCTGATTCATTAATTGGCAAGTATTTTTCCGGTTCAGCCCATGAGGCCTCTTTAAAATAACCCTGATTTTTGTCAACTATCAAAACACTAGAAGTATTTCCTTCTTTGTCAAAAGGTATTAAATAATAATCTGCTCCGTCTAATCTATCAACCCCAATAGGTTCTCTTACAACTGAATTATTGTAGGCTTCCATGAAACTTGAATCATTTTTTAATTGCGGAGGAATTAAGTCTTCATAAGAGAACTCTCCTGAAGATGACATTGCCCTGATTCCAGGTTTGTTTCCCTGAATCATTTTAACTAGTTTTTCATTTGGTTTGTAATGAGCAATGTTAATATCAACATTTTCTTTCTTTGGTTCACAGACTGCAATATATTTATCTTTCCATGGGTCACTTGAATTGATCTTTTTAAGATAAGTATCAGCTAATTCTGTTGCTGTTTTATAGGAATTATTACCAAGACCTTTAACTCCAGGGTCATTAACCCAGAAACCATTAACAATAAAATCAGCAACTTTAAGTGGGTGCTGAGTTGCATTTGGATTAATATTTGTACTTGCTCCCATTACATCCACCCAATTGTTATATAAACCAAATGTTGGAATTGCTGCTGGTGAATTTGGTCTCTTAACCCCTGGAACCTCCCAGTTAATCCAATGACAAATATTCTTCATTAATTCTGTTTCATTTTCTTCTGCAACAATACCAAAATTATATTCCGAAGGTTTATAATTTTGCAAAATCTCCTTTACTCCCTGCGGGTCTAAGTTTAAAATTCCTTCATTGAAATTATGAGGGTGACCAAATTCATATAACTCTGTTTGAGTTAAACTATCATTTCTCAGATAATCCAGAATCATTTTTGTTGATGCTGCTCCACTATAATAAGGTTTTTCTTCAGCACAATTTGGCGCAGGGAGTTTGAGATCCCAATCATTTTGATTTATATACGGAGTGAAAACCATTATTTTTGTTTTATTTGTTGCAGTTGCATTTTTATTATCTGTAACCTCGAGTGATATTTCATGTTCTCCAGGTTCTTCGAAAGTAAAATATACCTTTGATCCACTCTTTGTTATGTTTCCAGTTTTCCATAAATATTCCATTATTTTCCCATCAGGGTCAGAACTATTAGAAGCATCTAATTGAACTGATTTATTAACAAAACTTTTATAAAGACCCCCTGCATCTGCTGTTGGTGGTTGGTTTGGAAGTGAGATTGGTTTATATCTCCCTCCACTTTCTCTTGATTTATGATAGGATTTATAATAGGAGATTGGAGTTGCTGTAGGGGTTGATTCAGGGATTAAAGTTGGTGAATGTGTACGGTTAGAAGTTGATGATTCCTCTACCGGCAAATGTGTATGGTTAGAAGTTGATGATTCCTCTGTCGGCTTTTCTTTTATTTCTGTTTTATCTGAACTATAAAACCCATCATCATAATCAATTATCCCATTATAATCTTCATCAATTGAACCATAGAACTGTTTAAAATAAGTTTTCAAAGCTCCTAAACGGTCAAACTTTGTTTTAAATAATTGCTCATATAATTCACCAAGACTCACCCTATCATCCCGATTTTCATCCAGTATATAGTGATTATGGTTTAAATCTGTTTTATTTAATCTTCTTGTTTTGTTATTTGAAGGATATTTGACCTCTTTGTGAATTTCCTTTGCTGAAACAACAGGAAGCATTTTATTTGCAAAGTTAGTTGTATATTTATCAAACATTTTGTCAACAACATCACCACCGTATTTTTTTTCTGCAGCAGAGTATGCCATAGTTCCTGCTAAAGCAAAACCACTTAATATAAGGACTGAAGCGGCTATAGCGGTTTTATCTTGCAAGGATGTTCCTCCATAGGATTGAAGAGTCTGCATATATTCTGCAATTCTTGATTTATTCATAAATTCTTGCATTTCGCGTTCTTGTTTTAAATTTCCCGGTCTGGAGTTGTACTTATCTATTCTTTTAGTTAAATCTCTAACCTCATAGGTTTTTGGATGATTTACCCCAAGATTTACCATGTGATGCTTCATATTTCTACCTTTTAGTTGTATATTTGTAATGATGTCATAAGGGTATTTTAGATAGGGTATATAAAGGTTAAATTTTTGATTAGACGATTGTCGGAAATTTTGGCGGAAAATTGTATATAAATACACATACTTTTAAAATACATCACAAAAGAAGAGAATTTTATATTTTCTTTGAATATCTTTGCTATTGAGTAAGTCGTTGTTCATAGTTGCTAATATTGCTTTATTTTCAACACCGCAGGCAACTATCAAAGTATCTATTTCTTTTATCCTTCCACCTACTTTTATTAATTTTATAAAGTAAACTCAAGTATTGAAAAGCACAAAAACTAATATTCTTTTTTTATAAATTTATCAAATAATTTAAAAATAGATTCCTTTTTTAGGTTGTAGGACAGAATTAATATGAGTATAAGTTCAACAGATTGCTGTAGATACTAACACCAGTTCATACCACAAATTTATTTTGCTATAAAAGAATAGATTATATATTTATTCCACAGCCAACTTAAGAAATCTATTAGCCAAATAAGCAAGACATAAAAAGAAATCTAAGAGTTTATTTATGGGAATCTATCAGACAGAGTTTTTTGGGAGTGCCACTCTAGGATTACTGGGGTTAGTAACAGAGAATTGTTGCTATCTGCCTGAAGAGATACCAATAAGGCAAGTTCATAAGATTTCAGAGGCCATGAATGTACCTGTGAAAAAGACCAGTTTTTATAATTCTTTCATGCTGGGATTATTCTCAGCCGGAAACTCAAAATATGTTTTTGTGCCTGAGGTTGTTTCTGACAGGGAAATAAAGGGTTTGGATAAAGAGATTGTGAGACTGGAAGGTTTATACACAACATTAGGAAACTTAATTTTGTGCAATGACAAAGGTTGTATTTTGTCTCCTTATTTGAGAGATAAAAAACAGTTTTTCGAGAAAAAATTAAAATTAAAAACCGCAGCAATAACAATCTCAGATTTGCCGTTTCCCGGGGCTCTTGCAGTGGTTACAAATCAGGGAGGAATTGTTCATGAGAAATGCAAGGACACAGAATTAGATATTCTTGAAAAAATTTTAGGGGTTAACTTTAAGAAATGCGGGTTTTATAAAGGTTTTCCCGGGGCGGAAATTCTTGCTAATTCAAAGGGTTTGATTGTTCCAAGGTCTTTGAAAGGTCAGGAACTTGCTGAAATACAGGAAGGTTTGAAGGTTTTTTAATTTCCCTTTAAACCATTTCAACTACAGATAATAATTAAGTTATTATATGCTGGATACAATACTCATACTTCTTTGGATATCTTGCTATTTACTTTTATTATTCTCCCAGATTATTTCCAAAATATTATTATAAATCAAAAAATAATTTTTAATCTAGAGCTCCAATAAGATTAAAGAATCTTTTAACTCCACTCAAAAAATTAATTAAAACCAAAAATTAAAAATATTATTAATCTACAAAGATTCTTCATCTAATCTATCTTTTTGCAACGCTTCAATTTCTTTCATTTTTTTATCCACAATGTCTTCCATTCCAAGACTCTTTGCAATATCTTTGCATCTGTTCCTTATTGTTACTTCGGTTACTCCAATTGCTTCCGCGATTTTTCTCTGTGAGATTTCTTCTCCATTCATTATTGCAGCTATATATAAAGTTGCTGCTGCCAATCCAATAGGACCTTTTCCTGAAACTTCTTCTTCGCTTTTTATTTGTGTCAGGTATTGCTTTGCTCTTACCTGGGATTTATCACTTAGTTTAAGCAAAGTTGCGCACCTTGGGACATAATCAATCGCTTTTGCTGGGATTACCCTCAAGTTGAGTTTTCTTGCAACATATCTGTAAGTTCTTCCCAAATCTCTTTTATCAACTCCTGAAACCTCGCAGATTTCTGACATTAGTCTTGGTGATTTGTATTCTCTTGATAATGCATAAACAAGAGAACCGATTACAGCTTCAATACTTCTTCCTTTTACAAGACCTTCTTCAAGAGCTTTTTCATACATTGCGCCTATTTCTTCCTGTAAATTTGAAGGAAGGCTCAATGCTGAAGAGATTCTTTCAAGTTCAGATAAAGCATAACCATAGTTTCTGTCTTTACTGCTTACAAGTCTCTTTTGCCAGTTTTTTATTCTGAAGTATTGTCCTCTTTTTCCGGCGGAAACCTTAAACAATTCTGCCTTGCTTTTTCCGATTTCTGTTCCAACTCCTTTGTCATGTCGCATTCTTGTTAATGGAGCTCCTGTTCTTGCTGTTTTTTCAAGTTCTTCTGAATCAAATGCTCTCCAGTCCTGTTGAGTATCAATCATACTGTCATTCAGGATTAAACCGCATTTAGAGCATATTTTCTCTCCTTTTGAGTTATCAACCAATATTTCTTTTGAACCGCACTCAGGACATGTAAGTCCTGATTTCTTACTTTTTTTTAACATATTTTATTTACTTTTTTTAAATTTATATCACTTTCTGGTTAAAAAAGCATTTTACTATATGGATTTAAACTATATAAAGATTTCGGTTATTTGATATATATGTTTAAGAAGGTATTCTTTTTCCGCAATATTTGCGGGCTAATTCATAATTTAAATTTCAAAGGATTAATGGGTTTTTGGATTCTAAGTGTTTTTATTCAATAAATGTTTTGGATTCTAAGTATTTTCATTCAATAAATGTTTTGGATTCTAAGTATTTTTATTCAATAAATGTTTTGGATTCTAAGTATTTTTATTCAATAAATGTTTTGGATTC
>CAZLSF010000073.1:0-5071 GCA_964562245.1 uncultured archaeon
GAAGAGAGTAAAATATATTATAGAAAAGGGTGAAATAAAAACGGGATATCACATTTATTAAATTCTGCAATCAACCATATTTCTTTTTATGCTATGATTTTTTATGTCGGTTGCGATGTTCTCTTTCTTTTGGCGAGATTTTTCTTTCATCCACTTCTCCAATATTTTCTAGAAATTTGGAATTATCAGCGTTGTATTGAGCAAAATATTCCCCTATTTGTTTATAATTGCTAATTTGGTTTTTTGATAGCCATTCAAGAACTTTTGCCTTGTTTAATATATCCGCTTCCATTTCATATTTATCTATTCCTGTTCGGTCAACAATATTTTTTAATACTACGGATTTATCAGCAATTTTAAATTCGTCGGATTTTGGATCCCATTTCGCAAAGTTGTTTATTATAGGTCTTTCTGTTTTGTAATTCATTCCTGCAATTTCTTCAATAGCAGTTACTCTTCTAAATACTTTGCCACCTATTTTAACTCTTGAGATAAAAACAATTATATCAAGTATTTCAAGCAATGTTGAAGGAAGGTTTATTGGCTCTGTTATTAAACGATCAATTAAAGTATCTATACTTTCAGCGTGGATTGTTGCAAGTCCGGGGTGTCCTGTGGCCATTGCTTGAAACAAAACAAAAGCTTCCTTGCCCCTGACTTCACCAACAATTATCCTGTCAGGTCTTTGCCTTAAACTCTCTCTCAATAAATCAAATAAAGTTACTGAACCTCTGCCGCTTACAGTAAGCTCTGACCTTGAGACTTCAGGCACCCAGTTGGGATGGGGTAACTGAAGTTCACCTGTGTCTTCTATACTCACAATTTTTTCTTCTGGTTTCGCAAGCATTGAAATTGAGTTTAAAAAAGAAGTTTTACCTGAACCTGTTCCTCCAGAAATTAATATTGAACGTCCATTTTCCATTGCGAACCATAAATAAGCCATAAGTTTGACATCGCAGGTATGGAATAATATTTGTTTTGACGGGGTGAATGGTTCTTTGCTAAATCTACGAATTGTAAAATTTGAACCCTTTCTTGCAATATCCGTTGCCAAAGTTGCCTGAACCCTACTGTTATCCGGAAGTATGCCATCAAGTAAAGGGTGTGCAACAGAAAGATCTCTTCCGCATTTCTGAGCCAGTTTCATTACAAAAGAATCCAGTTCTTCAGGACTATTAAAAACAATATTTGTTTTTATTGAACCAAATCTTGAATCCCTATGCACAATATAAAGCGGAATATTTACCCCATCGCAGGAGATATCTTCTATATTTTCGTCCTGTAGTAGAGGTTCTACCATATCAAAACCAAGGAAATCTCTATAAACATAATACCTGAAAATTTTCACCATTGAATCAGGAAGATCTAATTTAAAATAACCAATCGCATCATCAATTTTTTTAAATATATAATTTCTTGCTTCAAATTTCTTAATTGCCGCAAAATCTATATCAATTTTTTCCCGGACATAGTCTTTTAGAATGTTCAAAACTTGTTTGTTGGCTTCATTTAGTTCCGGTTCTACAATCTGATAGATTAATTCATTAGTGTTTTCATTCCAGTGGATATGTGTATAAGCGTATATTTCTTCCCCTCTTTTTGGTTTGTTTGGAATTAAAGGATATTTTATTGATATTGCGCGTAAATCCTGTTTTTTAAAAATTATTTTAATTGGTTTTATATCTGATTCTATATAAGGGAAAGGTAAACCTTCTATTCTGTATTTTTTCTTTTCAGATGGAATTAATTTTATAGAAGGAGGAAAATATCCTCCAGGAAATTTGCCATCACCAGAGCCAAATCCTCCAGGAAATTTGCTATCACCAAATCCTTTTTTATCTTTTTCTTCTTTAGGTTTTGGTTCTTCTTTTTTGGGTGGTATGAAATTTATTACAATAGGTCTCTTTTTAAAAATATAACTCGTATTTTTCTTGAATTTTATTGGTTTGATTTTTTTAACCCTTTTTTTAATAATTATTTTTACCATTATCTTGAAATTCTTATGCTATCTTCAGTTGAAGTTAAAACAAAATATCCTGCGGAACTTGTTGCCAATCCGTTTGTTAAAATATCTTTAAAGTTGGGTAATTTTCTGGTTATTCCTTCATTGCTTCTAAAATTGCGAACATTGATATAATTTTTACTTAATAAAATTGTGTATCTTGCGTTAGATAATTTTTTAGGTACTTCCACGGTAATACTGCAATTTGAAGACTTGCCGCACAGGTATGCTTTTGTTGTTGCCATAGACACAAGATTTGACATTATATTATATTGTTCTGTCTGCGCCTGTTTTTGAAGTGAAGTAACAAAAGAAGCGACCGTTCCCGCAATAGATAAGGTTATTAATGCGCCTATTCCAAATAACAACAGTTCATTAATTACTCTATGTTGTCCCTTCATAAAAATATAGATTTTTATCTAATATCTATTAATACAAGAGTTTTTGTCAGGACCGCTCTTTTTTTAATTTGCTTCACCATAGATAGATTAAATGCGGCTGCCGGGATTCGATTGCGGCATTGTTCAAATAAAATCAAACGAATGTACCCGGGTTACTGGCTTTTTCTGAAACTTGATAGGGTTTTATAATCTTCAAAATTCATGGGAAGCCAGGATCCTAACCACTAGACTACAGCCGCATAACTTATTGTTTTTCTAAAAATTATTATTAATAAAATGAAAATCCTAAAAATTTTGAGGTGGATTTTCAAATATTGTTTTTTAGCAAATTAAGCCCAAAAGGTAATAAATTATGATGGAGATTAATGGAAATTACCTTGAAGGAGGGGGGCAGATATTACGGACTTCTGTGGCTTTATCCTGTTTAACAGGGAAGCCGATTCGTATATTCAATATAAGGGCTGGGAGACCAACCCCCGGGCTGAAAACCCAGCATCTAGCAGCAATATCTGCTGTTGCTAATTTATGTAATGCAAAACTGGAAGGAGCGGAAATTGGCTCAGAAGAGATTTTCTTTCATCCTGGGAAAATTGATAAGGAAAAACTGACAATTAATATTTCAACAGCGGGTTCTGTGGGTTTGGTTTTGCAGGCGATTTTTCCAGCTTGTGTTAAGTTAACTAAACCTCTTAAAATTGAAATTATTGGCGGGGGGACTTTTGGGAAATGGGCTCCTTCAGTTGTTTATCTCCAGAAAGTATTTTTGCCAACTCTTGAAAGATTTGGTTTTAAAGCAGATGTGAAAATTATCAAACACGGATTTTATCCAAGAGGCGGGGCTAAAGTTATCTCAGAAATTTTTCCGTCTAAGTTGAAAGGTTGTATTATTGAAAAATGCGTTGATAAAATTGAAGGAATTTCAATTGTTTCTGAAAAGCTGAGAAATGCAAAAGTTGCTGAAAGACAGGTTGAGGGAGCAAAAAAAATTCTTAAGAAACTAAATCTGCCGGTTGAAATAAAAACGGAATATGTTAATTCTGTTTCTGTTGGAACAGGAATTGAACTCTGGACTGATAAAACTATTTTGGGGGCGGGAACTCTTGGAGAAGTTGGAAAAAAGGCAGAAAAAGTTGGGAGTGAATGCGCTGAGATTTTAGTCAGGGAAATTAATTCAGGAGCGACAGTTGATAAACATCTTGCAGATCAGTTGATTCCGTTTATGGGTCTTGCGGAGGGAAATTCAGGTTGTAAGGTTTCTGAATTGACCAGTCACACAAAAACCAATATTTGGGTTACTGAGAAATTTTTGGACAGGAAATTTGAGATTAAAACTGTAAGTGGTTTGTATGAGATTTGTGTTTGAACCGTAATTGTTTCTTCAATTTTTATTATTCTTTAAGTCAATAGATAAATATGAAGCGTAAGGATGAATTAAATTATCCTCACCAAACCGACTCTGATTTTTTTGGATTTACAAGCGATTGGCATATTGGAAATAAGCATACAAATGAGGATTATATTTTAGACTATCTGGATTTGCTAAAAGAAAGGGGAGTAAAGCAAATATTTCATGGAGGTGATTTGTTTGAAGGGTATCGGATATATAAATCTCAAATAAATGAATTGCTTCCTGATTGTTTTGGAATGAATGAACAGATAAAACACTTCAATAAGCTAATCCCAAAACAAAAAGATTTAAATATAAAATTAATTTCAGGCAATCATTTGGTTAAAAATCACAAAGGCAAAAATGTTGTTGAAGAATTATGTTATATAAGAAAAGACATAGATTATTTAGGCAAGTATGAGTGTCTTGTTGGATTAAAAGATGGGGTTACTATGGAAATAATCCATCCAAGTAGGAAATCTCGATATGGGAGATTATCTGAAGTTAATAATTATCTTAATTTACTTCCTGAAAAACCAAATATTCTTGGTATAGGTCATAAACATATATCCAATTGCCACTTGTATAATGATGTTGTTTGTTATCATTTAGGAACTTTTCTTAGTGAACCAAATAAGAAAAATAATAAATTTTCACCGGATATAGGGGCTTGGATAGTTGAACTGGATATTGATGGAGGAGAAATAATTTCCAATAAAAGCGATTGGATTAGTTATGAATGAATTTTAGGTTAGAAATAAATAAGCAATGAAAGAATTATATATTATTTAATAATAATTTTTATTATGGCGAAAGTCGCAATTGTAGGGTATGGAAATGTGGGAAAAGGCGTTTATGAAGCCACCCTAAGAAATGGCGATATTGACTTGTGCGGTATTATTTCACGAAATCCCGCAAGGGTTGAAGCTGAATTAAAAGATAATATTCCTATATATTTACAGTCAGATATTTTAGAAGGAAAAGATTTTCTTGATGCTGATGTTGCAATATTGTGCGGGGGTTCCAAAAGTGATTTGCCTGAGCAAGGTCCTGCTTTTTCAGAGATTTATAATACTGTGGACAGTTTTGATACTCATGCAAATATCCCCTCTTATTTTAAAAAAATGGATGAAATAGCCCGTTCAAAAGAACATTCATCAGTTATTGGGGCTGGTTGGGATCCGGGAACATTCTCTTTAAACCGGGTTTTAGCGGATGCGTTTATTCCTGGCTGCATTCCAAAAGGATTTTATGGTCTTGAAGAAAGAGGAGGATTAAGTA
>CAZLSF010000074.1:0-4951 GCA_964562245.1 uncultured archaeon
AATAACTCTCCATATACTCTATCACTGTTTGTAGTAATGGTCCCGTCAAAATCAGCAATATTAATGGTTGACATAAGATAAAAATTATTTAGGTATATATAATTGTCGAAATCAGTTACGACGATTGCTTTTCTCTAATTTTGCCACTCTGAGTTTTGTTTCAAGGAAAACATCTGGATTTACTGAAATGGAATCTATTTTATTTTCAAGTAGGAATTTTGTGTATTCAGGATATTTTGATGGAGCCTGACCGCAGATTCCAACCTGCTTTTTGTTTTTGTGGGCGACTTTTATTAGTTCACGGATTAATTTTTTTACTGCTTCATTTCTTTCATCAAAATTCAGGTTTGAGTTGTCTCTATCCATTCCAAGAGTTAACTGGGTTAAATCATTTGAACCAATTGAGAACCCATCAAATAATTTTGAGAATTCTTCTGCGAGAAGGATATTGGCTGGAATTTCCGCCATCACATAAACTTTCATTTTATTGCCTGGTTTTTTCAACCCGGATTCAGTCAATATTTTCAAAACTTCTTTTGCCTCTTCAATTGTTCTACAGAAAGGAACCATCACATCAACATTAGTTAATTTCATTTCTTCCCTGACCTTCTTAAGAGCTTTACATTCAAGAAGGAAAGCTGGTTTAAAGTCTTTATTTATATATCTTGCTGCACCTCTGAAACCAAGCATTGGATTATTTTCAACAGGCTCATATTTCTTGCCGCCTTTTAGATTCCTGTATTCATTTGTTTTAAAGTCAGATAATCTTACAATTATCTGGTTTGGATAAACTGAGGCTGCAAGCATTCCTATCCCTTCCGCCAATTTATTTATGTAATATTCCTGTTGTTTTGTTTCTATTGCATAAAGCGGATGCATATTTATCCAGTCATTTATAATATATTCTATTCTTGCAAGACCTATCCCATCAGGTTGGAAATGAGTTAGGTCAAATGCTTCTTCAGGGGTTCCAAGAATAAACATAACTTTTGTTTTTGTTTTTGGAATTTTGTCAACCTCGATTTTTTTAATTTCATAATCAAGTTTTCCATTCCATATAATTCCTTTTGAACTTGTGCAGTCTATTGTAACAGTCTGCCCGTTTTTCAATTTAGTCATTGCTCCCTGCGCTCCCACAATGCACGGAACTCCAAGTTCTCTCGATACAATAGATGCATGACTTGTGCTTCCGCCTTGTTCAGTAATTATTCCTGATGCAATTTTCATTATTGGCTCCCAATCAGGATTAGTCTGTTTTGCAACCAAAATCTCGCCTTTCTTGAACTTTTCTATCTGGTTTACACTTTTTATGATGTGAACTTTTCCTGAACCAATTTTTCTTCCAACAGCAAGACCTTCAAGAAGTTTTTTGCTCTGTTTTAACAAGGTATACTTTTCAATTTTATTGCTCTTTGCGTGGATTGTTTCAGGTCTTGCCTGCACAATATACAGTTTTTTGTCCTGACCATCTTTTGCAAATTCAATATCCATTGGTTTTTTGTAATGTTCTTCGATTTTCATCGCATATCCTGCAAGTTCTTCAAGTTCCTTGTCAGTCAGGAAATATTTATTCCTATCTTTTAATTCAACTTTGTCTTGTTTTGTTCCTGTTTTGGAATATACTAATTTAATTCTTTTGTCGCCGTGTTGTTTTTTAATTATCTTTCCTGTTGGCTTGAACACATAAAATAAATCAGGTTTTACAATCCCTTTTACAATATATTCCCCCAATCCATAACTTCCTTCTATACACACAACATTCCTGAATCCTGTGTTTGGGTCGAGTGTAAACATCACTCCTGAACCCGCAAGGTCGCTTCTAACCATTTTCTGGACTCCTATAGATAATTTTACTGAAAACTGGTTGAAGCCTTTATCTTTCCTGTAAGAAATGGCTCTGTCTGTAAATAAAGAAGAATAACATAGCAATATTGATTTTAATAATTCTTTCTCTCCTTTTATATTTAGATAAGATTCCTGCTGTCCTGCAAAACTTGCATCAGGGAGGTCCTCTGCTGTTGCAGAACTTCGCACAGCAACCCCGATTTTTCCTCCATATTCTTTGCAGAGTCTTTTGTAACTTTTCAAAATTTCAACTTCAAGTTTCTCCGGAATTTTTGAATTAATTATTAAGTTCCTTATCTGTTTTCCTTTTATTCTGAGACTTTTTATATTGTGGGTATCTAAATCAGAAAGTATCAATTTTATTTTGTCATCAAGTTTGTTTTCTTTGATAAAATAATCATAAGCTCCTGAGGTAAGGGCAAAACCATTTGGAACCCGAATGCCTTTCGTTTTCAGTTTAGAATACATTTCACCAAGGGAAGCATTCTTGCCCCCAACTTTAGAAACATCTTTGTTTCTAATTTCAGAGAAGAAAAGAACCTGCTTCATAATAATTGTTTTATTTAATTAATAACTTCTCCAGTTTTTTAAACCCGTTTCTAAAATCATTTATGTCAAATATCTGGATATCTTTTAGGTCAGGATATTTCTCAAGATTTTTGCAGAATGGTTTTCTATAACCTGTGGAGAATATGAGTTTCTTTGTTTTTATTCCATATACTTTCTCAATAAGTGAAGCTTTACCAGATAATTTAATTAAATGGTCTTCTGTTATATTCCTGCTGTTTTTACATTCTACTAATATAATTTTACCATCTTTTGCTATAAGAGTACCATCTAATTCAGTATAGCCTTCTAACTGATGTTTATTTTCCTTCTTCCTGTAATTATCACAGGGATTTATCAGGATTATCGGATTTCGGATGGGGTTGGTTGATACATTTAATTTTGAATTTATATAATCTTCAAAAAAAGTATGGTATTGTAAACAAGATAAAAAATTTTGAACGCTTTCTTCAGTTATCGAATCAGGATTAAAGAATATGTAGGTTTTGTTATCGGTCTTATAATGCTCGTTTTCTTTAAGACTTAACATTTTTGAAATATTTTTTATAGGCTTTAAGATATTCTCTATGAAATCAAAATTTTTTATATAGTGTCTCATTTCTTTTTTGTAATATTTGGCAAGCAATTCATAAATTAAAAATTCTTTGCTCTTTTCAGAACTTATCCTAGAGTTTTTCATATAATCTTCAGACATAAATCCAAACAGTTTTACTATTTTCAGGTCTCTGAATTGCTCATCTAAAGTAGCAATATTATTTTCCATCTCAGTTATTTTTTTATGGTCAAAGTTTTCATCTAAGACTTTATTAAACTTTTTAGGTTTCTCCAGTAAACCCAAAAAATTCTGAAAATTGATGCACAGGAAGTTTAGCAATTCCACTGAATTAATCATTTCAGATATTATTCTTTTATTTGTGTTTTCATCCAACCTGATTTTATCATGAATTAATATTTGCGGTGGAAGCAGTTCATAATTGTTTCTTACCAGAAATAATTTTTTATCTTTATTTATCTCTATTTCTCTTATTGGTTCTTTTAGTTCATCACTTAAATTTGATATTTTACTTTCTAAATATTTATAATTTTCTGATTCATCTTTCATTACTTACATATATTTGGAATATACATATTTTATAATATCTTCCATTGGTTTATTGTTCCATTCTTCCACAACATTCTTTATAATTTTAGAATCTTCTTCATGTTTAGTTTCTTCGCTTTCTATAAATTTTTCTCCAGTTTCTGTTAATTGAAATATAAATTTCTTTCCCGGAAATTCCCCGTCTGTTTCAAATTCTTCTTTCTCAACAGTTATAAGATTTATTGTTTCCAGAGCCTCTAAACTTTTTGTTAAGTCAAAGGAATAGGGTCCATAGTTATATTTTATAAACTTAAATTCTTCACTTAAATTATTTTCTTTTTGTGCCAAAAACATCATTTTCTGGAACTTGGTTTTTCCTTCTATTTTTTTGGAATGTTTTAAAAATAATAAAATCTGAACAATACCTTTTTTATTTCCGACATCAGAAAGAGATTCCATAAATATAAAATATATGGGTATTTATAGGTTTAACTTAACCATTTTTGATTTATATTAACTATATATCTACTTAAGATTTTAATTGTTGTTAGTAAAGTGTTAATGATGGTAATAGTAGTAATGATTTTAGTAGTATTAGTAGTATTAATATATAAACAATTAAGTAATTAAGTATATGGAAGCACTACAAATTGGAGGTAAACACGAGGCAAGTTGGGTTACTATATCAACTGATGAGTATGAGAGTATGAAATCAACTATAGAGGTTTTGTCTGACCCTGAATTGATGGAGCAATTGAGAAAAAGTGAGAGGGATATTAAGGAAGGTAAAGTACAGGATTGGGATGAATTTGTTAAGGAATTTAAGTCTAAAAGTAAAGGTATAAAAAACCCTTTAGTTAAAAATATCAAATAGTAGTAAGTTTTTTCATTTCATCTTTGTGTTTTAAACCTTTTATATATACAATTTTGTTTTCTTCATCAATAATATATAAAATTCTATATCTTCTTTCAAAATGTAATTGCCATACTCCAGCAAGCGGTCTTCTTAACGGTTTTCCATATACTGTTGGATATTCTTTTAACTTCTGTACTTTTTTGTTGAGTTTGTCTATAATATGTTCTTCAAATTTTTTGTTAATCTCTAACTTTGCAGATTCTGTCAATATGACTTTATAGTTCATAGATAAATCTCTTTCTATTCTATTTATTCAATTCTAAAAGTTTTTAATGATAATATTTGCTTAAAATCCCCCAAACTTTTAAAAATTAAATTGATTCAATAATTGAAAAATATTATAAATCTAATGTGACAACTATGGGATTATGGTCGCTGTATTTTCGGGTTTTATCATTATCTACAATTTCACAACTTATAAGTCTTTTTGAAATGGATTCACTAATAAAGAAGTAATCATTTTGCCATTTGACTTTGCTTTTAGGATGTCTGTGCGTTTGAACAGGAAATTCTTTATTTGATAATTTGAAACAATCATTCAA
>CAZLSF010000075.1:0-4912 GCA_964562245.1 uncultured archaeon
GGTTAAAACATTTCTTGGTGCAGTCTATTGGAGTTGAACATCCTGAACCTTCGCTGCATGCAGTATACTGATAGGTTGGGTTAAAACATTTCTTGGTGCAGTCTATTGGAGTTGAACATCCTGAACCTTCGCTACATTTAGTGTATTGGTGAGTGGGATTAAAACATATTTCAGTGCAATCATATCCCGGTCCGACGCACCCATAACCGTCAGTACATATTTTTGTACGGGTTGAATCATAACATTGATAATAACAATTAGTGCCAATTCCTTCACAGGTGCCATTATTACAACTAGAATAAGTTGTTACAGGATTAAAACATTGTTTATCACAATCAGTATCATCTCCCCATTCCAAACAGGTATCGGAATCATAATCACTACCGCAGGTTTGTTTTGTAATCCCATCGCAGCTCAATTTACCTGCAAAAGCGCATTCATCAGTACAATCTGAAGATGGTACACCACCGCTACAATCAGGATCAGTGGCATCTATAGTAATATTCGCTGAGGTACTATCACAATCATTATCCTTTCCATCATGACAATATCCTTCTTCACTTGCAAGCCAATAATTTCCACAGGTACAGGTAGGATCTGTACATTTGGAACAATCTTGAATGGTTACCCATTCCAAAGAACCAGCGCCATTATCCTGGCATTGCTGTATTACCCCATTTGCTCCATCACATTGAATAATATTTTCAGGAGAACATTCATTAGAACCGCAAGCAGGATCTAAAACACCAGTATTCCATTCAAGACAATTATCAGAATCATAATCTCCACAGGTTTGTAAGTAATTACCTATACATTGAGTCGAACCTGCAGGTGAACAGGAGTCCATACAGGTAATGCAATCAGAATCAGCGCCATCAACCAAACCATTGCAATTATCGTCTATATTATTATAACAATTTTCAATAGCTCCTGGATAAATTGCAGGATTATTGTCATTACAGTCAAAACCGGGACCAGTCCCTCCGATACTTCCATCTTTATCTAAATCAGAATCTAAAGGTTTCCAACCGGAAGATGCGCAAATGAAAGGTCTGTCTCTAATAGTATCAAATACAAAAGCTCCTAAGAGACCTGCGTTGCAAGCAGGTTTGACTGCATACACGCCAACTTTTACAGGTCCTGGGAAATTCCATTGCGGATTTGCTGCACCAGAAGCATTAAAGGTTCCGGGACCAATCATCCCCGGGTGAATTCCAGGATTTGGATAATTCCCATAAGGTCCTGTTGAATAAGTTGCAAGAATTGCAGAGCCTATGCAGATTATAAAAGTTAATAAGATTCCTAAGGTAAGTTTCTTGTTATAATGCATAATATTCATAAGTATTTATATATAGATTATTAAATTCTGCAATCAATCATGTTTCTTTTTATGCTGTGATTTTTTATGTTTATTTCCAGTTAATCAAAGGCTGATGAATTCACTAGAAGTCTAGTAAGATATATTGCTAAAAGTATCATTATCAAAACATTTGTTGAAATCATAGGAACCAGAAGTACATACATAAATTAGATAAAATGGTTTATCTGGCAGAATCCAGTCCATAAAACCACTATAAATTCCAGTTTATTACATTTTGAGTTGGGGTCCTTTTTCGTAGGTGAAGCAACTCATCTAGACGACATTTCAATTTGCTTCGCAAATAGAAAAAAGGTTTGCACTCCAAAATATGGTTTTTGAACAATATATAAATAGGTGAAGGAAGTAGCGGGGGTCACAGGTTTGAATGAACCCTTTTCGATGCATTATTGAAAAAAGTCTCAACCCCAAAAAAACACAAATTGGAATATCCTGTCATGCCCATTTTAAACTTTTGTGAATAACCATGTGCCAAGAGTACAAGGAGTTTTAGCTTTTATAAATATATTTCAAAAAATTATTGTTAAAAGAATATTTTTTTAATAGAGTTTATTATGGAATCAAACCAGTTTACATTTGATATATTATTATCAGAGATTAATTTAGAATTATTTTCTACTATTAAATTAGCATTACTTCCAAATAATCGATAGATACCGGGTTCAGTTATAGTATATTCTTCTGCGTCTTCTACGATAATGCAATTCTCTTCGCAACCCAAAATTTTCTTTTCAAGAGTTGTACTAAGACCAACATAATGATTTGTAATTAAACTCTCAAATATTTTTTCAAATTTAAAATGATAAATATTTGTATGCATGGAGTATGTCGCAGGAACATGTATTTTTTTGGTAATAGTGATTGTTGTATTTTTAATATTTAACCCACCATTATATAAAATACTATTATTTGTTTTTTTCAAAATTGAAGAGTTTATAGGGAATACTTTCTGTGTTATATTATAATCTAATATTCCTATATCATAACCATTTATAGATATCAAAGTGTCATTGTCTTTATGATTTCCTTTTTTATAAGTAACAGTAACTAAAGCAGAATAATAAGGCTCATCATAATTAACAAATGAAATAGTGTGTTCTCTTGTTGATTTAAGAAAAGTATTATTTGATTGTGTTTCTTCTTGGTATTTATAAGATTCTTCAACGTCTTTTTTGCATTTTTTATCTGTGATATAACCCCAAGCATCGCTTATTTTTGTGTAATTTGCTCCAGCCCCGCAGTTTTCACCACAACCACTACAAGAAATATTATTAATTCTCATTAAAACATTCTGGGGTATTGTGTTTATTAAGGTATTTTCTAAGAAAGTATAATTGTTTTTAAAATCTGAAGATATATCAGTTTCTATAACAGGTAAAGGATTTTTTTCTATAAAAAATCCATTTTTATAAGTATGATTATTAATGGCTTCGGCAAGAACTGTCTTGTTTAAATTAGTTAAATTATAATGCAATATTTCAGTGATAACTAATTCTCCTTCTCTAAGAATAGTAAATTTGTGGAGTCTCTCTCTTCTTCCACGAGCAGTATTTCTACACCAGTGATAATTTGATCTACACATACCCTTGCCTTTTATAATAGTATTTAGAGGTAAATATTTATTGCCTTCTGTATCCGTAAAATCAGTTAATATTTTAGCAGTTATATCTTTACCATTATAAATATAAGTTATATGATCTCTATCACAACTTGGGAGTTCAAAACACCAAGTTCCATGAGGACCTACAAGACAATCCTCTGCATAAACTGCAGGACTAATAATAACTCCTGAAAGAACCAAACAAATAAGGAGTAGATTCTTTTTTTTATATTTTTTGGTTATTAAAAATAGAATAATAACAATTACCAATATACCTGTCAGATAAAGAAAATAATTTGTTTTTTTTCCTTGCGGTTCGGGTTCAATTGATTCTGAAGAATGAATTTCTTTTTTTTCGTGAAAAATGCATTTTTGATTATTTTTCTGGTTATTAATATAAACATCAGCGCATAATTGATATTTTTCTAAATCAAAAGGCGCCGAGAAATTAAATTTTTTTACTGAAATATCATCAACTTTCAATTCTTCCAAATAATAAGAATTATTGTATAGTATTTTTTTATTATCTAAGTCAGAAAATATAAGTCTTACTTTAATATTTTTAGCAGAGTTTTTTATTGGATAATAAGGTCCAGTAAGACCAATTCTTAATTTAATATTATCTCCTTTAAGATAATTGAGTTTATTTACAGTCAAGTCAATGACAGGAGTATATTCTCCATTAATAATAATTCTATTTTTATAGATGGAATTAATAAGATTATTATTATCTTTCAAAATATATTTTATAACATAAGCATCTGGTTCTGTGAGTGTAGGTATTGAAGTGGATATCCATAAAGAAGAAGAACTATTAATTGAAATAGGATATTGATTCACTTTCGTACAATTATTTGTATCAGTATATCGACATAAAAATGTTTCTAATGTTCCAGTAAATTTTTTCAAACAGTTATTTTTAATTTCTATTGCTCCAGGAACATTAGTATTTTGATTAACCACAGGACCACTTTGTTCAAATGCTCCAGCAATATGTGTATGTTCTTTATTAATATAAGCGCATAATTTATTTTTTCCATTTTTTACTTCAACAAGAAATACGCTATTTTTTGCAGGACTATAAGATTCAAAATTACCTTTTAGTTGAATTCTTTCTGTATTGACATAATTTTCTAAAAAATAGGTCCCATCATTTAAATCCTCAGGAAGTTTAAATGAAATGTTATAAATATGTTTTCCAGTATCTATCGAATCTAAATAGATTTGCTTTTCTTTAACTATTTTACAATTTTTAATTTCATCTTTAGACAGTTCACAATTTGTCAATAATACAACAACTGTAGGGGTTTGTATAACATATCCCTCCGCATTGACCAACTCAAAAGAATAATTAATTGTTTGCCCGGCATTATAAATTGAGTTATTTGGAAAATTAAATTTAATTAAAGTGTCATAAAAAGAATAGGTTGTTATTCTTTCTCTTGCATTTATTGTCTGACTTAAGTTTATTAACAGAAATATTGCAATTATTCCCAACCATTTCTTATTTATTGCCATTTTAATTAGTTATTATAGCAAATAATTCTTCCCAAGAATTAACACACTCTCCATTTAAACAAATCTGGGATATATTAAGTGTGGAACTAACAATAGTTCCATTAATAATTAAATCGCCTGGAATATTCCATTGCGGATTTGCTGCACCAGAAGCATTAAAGGTTCCGGGACCAATCATCCCCGGGTGAATTCCAGGATTTGGATAATTCCCATAAGGTCCTGTTGAATAAGTTGCAAGAATTGCAGAGCCTATGCAGATTATAAAAGTTAATAAGATTCCTAAGGTAAGTTTTTTGTTATAATGCATAATATTTATAAGTATTTATATATATAGTTTATTAAATTCTGCTGTAGTATCCCGAAATAATTTCACCCCCAAAATACCCAAAATTGACTTAATATTTGCAAGAATCAAA
>CAZLSF010000076.1:0-4698 GCA_964562245.1 uncultured archaeon
ATATATTGCTTGAATCCTTACAGTTGGTGGAAAAAAACATCCTTAAAAGAATCCCCAAATTGTTTTACTACTCCTAGAAACTCTATTATTAGCAACATGAATAGTATTTATACCCGTAAAAGTTAAGTTATTTATTCAGGATTTTATCTAAATATTCTTCAAATTCCTCAGTAATCTTATCCCAATTATTTTTCTCAACAAATTTCCTCGCTTTCTTTCCTTCAACTTTAATCAGATTTTTCTTATTTAATTCTATAACCTTATCAACAACATCTTCGGGTTTATCAACATATACCACTCCATTATCATTTCCAAATTCAAGTATAATTCCCGAAAGTTTGGTTGAAATAACCGGTTTTTCCATTGCCATATATTCATACATCTTTATTGGAACAATATCCCGCATAATTTCATTGTTATAAGCCGGAAGCAAACAAACATCCGAAGCAGAAATAAATTCGGGAATTTTCTCAAAAGGTTGTTTTCCTGTAAGGATTATCTGATTTCCGGATTCTTTGCTTATTTTTTTCAAATCTTCATAAGCATCTCCTTCTCCAACAATCAACATTTTTATTTTTTTGTGTCTAAATAGACTGGACGCAACTTCTTTCAATCCGGAAAAATCATAAAGCCAACCCATAAAAAACAATACCAAATCATCATCCTTGATTCCATATTCCTCTCTTATTTTATCTCCTTTAATTTTTGAATTATATCTCTTAAAATCAATTCCCGCCCTTATCACATCGGTCTTCTTCGGGTCTGCTCCCATTCTCACAGTATATTCTCTCAAACCTTCATTTATGGAAAGAACCTTGTCAGAATCAACCATATTTCTGCATTCAATAATTTTTGCAAGTTTCCTCAGGAATCTCTGAGGGACTAAAGTGTTTAAGGAATCAATTATATAATACACAAAAGGTATTTTGTTTTTCTTAGCTAATTTAATCGCAATATTAGCATTCAGAATCCCAAAACCAACAATCACGTCTGGGTGAAATTCCTTTATTTGTTTTTTGATTTCTTTCCTGTGCGAATAGATTAATGAAATATATTCTAATAAAGGTAGTTTTACAATAGAAGGTCTTATCACAGTAATATTTCCATCCTTGATTGCTTTATGCTGACTTTTAAAAACCTTTCTTTTTGAAAATAATTCTTTTTCATGTGTTCTCCAGGAAATTTCAAAATCTATTACTCTTATCTCATGTCCTTTGGCAGATAATCTTTCAAAAAGATGATGTGATTGGTGGGGTCCCTTCTCAACCCAGTCTGACTCCTGAACAACAAGAATCTTCATCTTAGAACTCAGCGTTCTTATTTATATTTTGTTTGTTTTCCACAAACCAATTATGAATTTTTTTTAAACCTTCTTCAAAGGTTGTCTTTGGTTCATAACCTAAAATTCTTCTCGCTTTCTCAATTGAAGAACAAAGTCTTTTCTTAACATCCCAATCTCTTTCACCAACCTGTTTCACCCCCGCATTATTTCCAGTTAATCTATTTATTTCGGTCGCCATATCAATTACTTTATGTTCTCTCCCAGAACCAAGATTTATTGATTCTCCTATTGCTTTTTCTTCGAGACCCATTGCAAGCAACCCATTTATAATATCTTCTACATAAGTCCAGTCTCTTGTCTCTTCCCCGGTTCCTGTTATTGGAAGTGGTTTTCCATTCATAGCCCAGTAAAAGAAATTTGGAATTACATTCCTGTATTTTCCCGGAACTTCTCCAGGACCAAAAACATTAAAGAATCTTGCATTTACAATAGGAAGATTATATAAATTATAAAAATAATTTGTGTATAATTCGCCAAGCAGTTTTGTTACTTGATAAGGTGTGTGTAATTTTATTGAAATATCATGTTCTTCAAAAGGCATTTTTGAATCAAGACCATATACCCCACAACCTGAAGAAGAATAAACAAATCTTTTTACTTTTACTAGATTAGCGTACTGCAATACTTTCAGGATTCCAATCCCATTTATCATTAAATCTGTTTCAGGGCTGTCAACAGAATTCTGGTTTGCAAAGTGAGCTGCCAGATGAAAAATATAATCCGGCTTTTCCTTGAAAACTCTTTTTAAATCTTCATCATTAAGAATATCACCTTCTACAAATTTTATATTTTTGTGAACTGGGATATTCCATTTATAAGCAGAAGAAAGATTATCTAGAATTATTACCTTTGCTCCGAGTTCCGCCAATCTCTTTGAAAGATTTGTGCCTATTGCCCCAGCCCCTCCAGTTACAAGAACTTTTTTTTCATTATAATCAAAAAATCCATCCATAATATGTAAAATTTTAATTTAATAAAGTTTTGTTTATGTTAATTATATTAATTCAATCTATAATACCATTTCATCCACTCAACAGTTCTCTTAATCCCTTCTTCAGGAGATATTTTTGGGTTGTGCTTCAAATCATTAACTGCCTCTGAGCAATCAATTGTCTTTATTTTTGTTGTAAAGGGCTCTGCTTCTTTGTATGTGATTAAAGAGTCTTCTTTTCCTGTTGCTTTTAGTATTATCTCTGCATAATCTTCGATAGGTTTCTCCCATTCAGGTTTTCCCGCAACATTGTAAACCTTCCCGGGAATGAAATTATCTACTATGTTCGCCCAGGTATTGCAAGAATCCTCAACATAATCAATTATTCTCTTGTGTCCTTTATACACAGTAAAGGGTTTATTAAAAAGAGCATGATATATGAATTTTGGGATAAATCCTCTGTAAGGTGTGTAATGTTCATGAGGACCATAACAGTTTACTGGTCTAACCCTGACAGTTTCTGTTCCGAACATCTTCGCTGAATTCAAACACATTAATTCTCCAGCCCATTTTGTTATTGCGTAATCATTCATTTGATAAGTGTCTTTTATTGGATTATTCACCATCACATTCTCAACCATTCTTCCTTCGTAGTCCCCATAAACCTCTGCGCTTGAGAAAAAAATCATCTTAAATTTCAACTTTTCTTGCAATCTCAGCATATGTTTAGTCCCAATCACATTTGTCTGCCATAAATTTTCATAAAAATCCTCTCCATTCCACCTTCCATATTCTGCCGCAAGGTGATAAACATAATCAAATCTCTTATTATCAAAAACTTTCTCCAACTGTCTAAAATTCCTGACATCACACCTCATATAATTTTCCCTATCTGTATTAAAAAGGTCAACAGCAATAACTTCATGTCCCCTTTTTCTTAGTTCATTTACCAGATTAGTACCTATAAATCCTGCTCCGCCGGTTACAAGTATTCTCTGTGTTTCCATAATTTAACAAAAGTTTAAATTAATCCTTTTGAATTTTCTTAGTTATTATTCTCAATATTCTCTCTCCAGCTTTTCCATCACCCAAAGGATTCTCCCAGTTTCTCTCTTTATTTAACATTATCTTTGAACATTCAAGTATTTTTTCAGGATTTGTTCCCGCGAGAATATTTCCCCCAACATCAATTGTTTCAGGTCTTTCTGTATTGTCTCTTAAAGTCACACAAGGAATTTTCAGGATACACGCTTCTTCCTGAACTGCCCCGGAATCAGTTAATATTAACTTTGTATTTGCTTCTAGCTGCAAAAATTCCAAAAAACCTATTGGTTCTATTAATTTTATTCTTTCAGGAATACTCAAATTAAATTCTTGTATTCTTTTCCTCGTTCTTGGGTGAATTGGATAAATAACAGGTAATTTAATTTCTTCAGATAATAATTCCACTCCTTTTAAAATTCTATCTAAATTTTCTTTCACATCAACATTCTCTTCTCTATGCGCAGTAATCAATAGATAATTATTTTGTTTTAAATTTAAATCTTTTAAGATATCAACTTTTTTATTAGCAAGTTCCAAATTCTGGTAAACCGCATCAACAATTGTATTTCCTGTCATAAAAATTGTTTTTTCATCAAAACCTTCTTTTAGTAAAGTCTCTTTTGATTTTTCTGTTGGGGGAAATAACAGATCTGAGCAATGGTCTGTTAAAATTCTGTTTATCTCCTCAGGCATTCTCCGGTCATAACTTCTTAAACCTGCTTCAACATGACCAATTTTTATCTGCAATTTATGCGCTGCCAAAGCCCCAGCAAGCACAGTATCTGTATCACCTTCAACCAATACAATATCTGGGTTCTCTTCCAGCAAAATTTTCTCTATTCCCGTAAGCATCTTTCCGGTCTGCTCTCCGTGAGTTCCTGAACCCACTTCTAGATTATATTTTGGTTTTGGGAGTTCAAGCTGCTCAAAAAGAAGCTTATCCATATTGTAAGAGTAATGCTGTCCTGTATGGATTATAAAATAATCCAACCCTAACTCTCTACATTTTCTTATAATAGGAGACATTTTTATTATCTCAGGTCTTGTTCCTAAAATTATTACAATGCCCATTATTTTAAGTATATATTTAAAAACATTCAACCAAATTTCACCTCACAAAACCCTGAGTAATAATGAGGTTTTTTTCTTTCATTTTTCATCTTTTTTATCTATTAAAATATATTCCTGTGAGCCCTTTGTGAGCCCTTTCAAATAAAGTATAATAAGTACCTTTTCCGGTTTCCCTATGTTTAACAAATGTTTTGTTTTTCCATAATCTACTAATTAATCTAAATGAATTATTTTTCTAATTATCATGTATTCTTACTTCTATGAAAAACAAAACCACCTCCCTGTGATTATAATCTTATTTTCTTTCATT
>CAZLSF010000077.1:0-4683 GCA_964562245.1 uncultured archaeon
ACAAGCAAAATTATCTGATTTTTGTTCATAAACTTTTTGTAATTTAAATCTGCTCACTCCACTCTCTCGTAAATCCCCTTAAAATGTACCTTTTATTTCTCAGCTCTTCAATATTCTTTGCCCCAACTAAAAACATTACTGTTTTTAATTCTTTCTCAATTTCATCAATATATTTCATAACTTCTTCTTCCCCGCCTTTTTCATAAGCTTTCAAAAACGGGAGAGCAATTCCGCAAATCTTTGCTCCAAGTGCAATAGACTTTGCAATATCAAGACCATTTCTAATTCCCCCACTTGAGATTAAATCAACTCCAAGATTTTTTAATTCAAGGAGCGAGCATGTTGTTGGGATTCCAAAATTCAGGAGATTATCAGAAATCTTTCCTCCCCTGAAAGTCTCAACTTTTATCCAGTTGGTTCCCCCGACTCCGGCAACATCAATTGTTTTTATTCCACATTTTTTTAATACTTCTCCGGTTTCCCTGCTGATTCCCTGACCAACTTCTTTTGCGATTATTGGGAAGTCCAACTCAGAGACCAGTTTTTTTAATAATTCAGAAGAATTTTTAAAATTAATATCACCTTCTTTTTGCGCAATTTCCTGCGCAGGATTTAAGTGAATAAACAACCCATCTGCTCCGATTTCAGTTATTGCATTTTTTATTTCTTCAGTCTTAAAATCATTCAAATTAGGGATGCCAATATTTCCAAGCACAAGTGTTGAAGGAGCAACATCTCTTACAAAAAAGGTTTTACTTAATGTTTTATTTTCAATCATTGCTCTCTGCGAACCTACTGCAAAACCAATTTTTTTATTTTCAGCGACTTTTGCAAGAGTTTTATTAATCTCTTTTGCTTCTTCTGTTCCACCTGTTATGGAAGAAATTATCAAAGGTAGATTTAGTTCTTTCCCAAGAAATTTGACTTTTGTGTTTATTTCATTAAAATCAATATTTGGTACCGCATTATATACAAGGATAATATCATCGAAATAACTCTTTTCCTCAACATTCTCCTTCAGACATATTTCGATATGCTGTTTTTTCCTGTTTATTATACTCATATATTAATATTATGAAAAAAGGAATAACTACAGATATATTGTTTTGGGTAATAGTGGTTCTTATAGTAATTGCTGTTTTCGTTGGAATTGCTATGTGGAGTTCAGAATATGGCTTAAACATATTTAAAATATTGCCTAATTTAATACCATGAGGAGAGGAAATTTTATGCTTATATTTTATCTGATAGCGGGTTTTCTATTTGTTTTGTTAGTTATTTCAATTGGCTTAAAGCTTTTCCCAATATGAAAGGAATGTCTATTAATCTAATTGTGAGTTTGATTGTTTTATTTGCAGTGGCAGCAATACTTTTTGCGATTTTTACAATGTTTTTTAATGCTATTCCGGGTCCATAATGAAAGGAGTAACAGAATCATTTATATTGGCATTTGTTATTGGAGTAATATCTCTTGGTGTGATTTTGATGTTGATAGGAAATATTTTTTCAGGCGAGAGATACGATACCTATATGAGTATGCCAAGAGGGGTGTGGATGTCTTTGAGTTCCGCAGACACAAAGACTTTTGTTCTTCCTCCTGTTGTGTGGTTTGGGGAAAAGTTAATTGTGGATGCGGGTACTACTTTAGATTTTGGTAAAATCTATGATGAGACTAACAGAAACCTAAGGGACTTTGTTTTCCCGACAAATAATGTTTATATAAAAGAATATGCTGGCATCATAGATATGGATAATGCAGATTATCTTCCACGTCTTGCAGAGATTTTGTTTTCTCCAAGTATTCTTACTCCAAGTCTTATACCTTCTAACATTACCTTTGATGTTAGAAAGCCAATATCCCCGGTAATTGCATTTTATCCTCTGGTAACAGATAATTTTGAGGGTTCTACTGAATCTCCTAGGGTGTGCAATCCTAGTGTTTGTTATCTTAACACAGAAGAATCTTTTGGCAGGGTTAATTTGACTTTGACAATTGATATGGATGAATTGCAAAAATATTATAAATCAAAGAATTATCGTTTTGATAAATCACCCGATAATATAAATTTAAGCGTGAAATATGTTACAGATAAATATTCTAAACAAAATAATTACCTGAAGATTCTTGGTCTGGACGAAAATTCATTAAGTATAACTGAATTAATGAGTAAGGATGATATATATGGCAATAAGATATGCAAAGATGTTGCAGAAGATAAATATAATTGTTCATTTATCTTTAATGTTGCTGATAAATGTTGCCCGAGTTTTGCTGCAATTGAACCAGTTTTTGAAGTGCATGTAAGTGCTAATGATGGAGTAGATGTGTGGGAGACTGAAAAGATGGATCAGATATATTTCCAGATAGTTTATTATCTGGATATCCTTAAAGATAGAAAATCTGTTTATGATTTTCAGAATTTACAGGAAAATTTATTTAAAGATGATTCCGGCGCGACCTCTGTAAAAGATATTTTAATCTATCCCTGCAGGGCAAAGGTTCCAAATGGACTTGAGGTCTCAAATTTATATAATAATACTAAGAGTTTTGAAGGGAAAAACATTTATTGGGACCAGTGCAGATCCAAGTCTGAATTTAGTCGGTTGGAATATATGAATGAGGATCCTAGTATACACGAAAACTCAACATGGTTTTGCATGGATGAAGGAACAAATTATTATCTTTACAATCCTTATGCTATTTGCAAACTGGACGGGACTGAATTGCCAGTTATACCAAAACCAATTTACTTGAAAGGTATAATTCCTTATTCCAATTTTGCAAAAAAAGTGGATAATATCCCCGTTTATCTAGGACCATTTTGGACACCAAAAGAAGGGTGGGGTATATATCTTGCAAAAACCCCTGAGTTTGATTACAAAACTTATAGAGAAGCTGCATGGGTATGCGCAGTCAGTATAATTGAAAATACAATCAAAGCTATAGAAAATAATGAAGATGTGACTTTTTTTAATAGAGATATAGTAACTTATGATTTTGGTTAATCTATTATTATTACATTAACCAAAATAAATTATGGAGAATATTTCTACAAACCAGATAGTCGGGATTTTGTTCGTTGTAATGACTGCAGTCCTTATATTTTTGTTGTATTCTGGAAAATTAAATCTGGATTTTTTGTATAATCTGGCTTCTGTAATTATTAATTTTACCAGAGGCGCTTTGTTAAATCCATCAATATCATGAACAGGAGTTCTTTTTTGATTTTAGTCTCACTGATTTGCGTTACCATAATTTTGGTTGTTGGTATCTCTTTCTGGAATGTAATAATGAAATCTTCCACAGATATGCCTTTGTTTGATGATGTGAGGGAGAGAACTGATATAATTATCTCTGACAGGATTCCTATCGGGTGTTTTATTCCCCCGGATTCAAAAGCAGATAATATTTATAATACTGTTCTTGGCAATGCTAGTTTAAGAAAATCATGTCTGGAAATAGGTAAGGAGACTTATATAGAACCAAGTTCCTGGGCTTCAAGTATAAATAATAGTTTAAAATATGGAATTAAACTGAATGGTTATTGTGATGATTGCGACAGGAAGGGATGTCTTTGCATGAAAGATGATTTCCCGGGATGGGAAGAAGACGGTGTGTTTCAGCTGAGGAGGAGTCTTGATTTTGGAACTGAATATGAACCTGTGAGAGCAATAGGAAAAGGTTTAGAGCAGCAAAATTTTACAGGAATAAAAGGACAACCTTCTGTTTTTGTTGTAATGCCCGGGAAAGAACCAAAACTTTCAGTTTATGGGGGAATCAAATTAAGAGGAAAGAGAACTGTTGAGAAAGTTACTGCTGCGCTTTATAAAGGAACTGTTAAAGAAGAAAACAGGATTTCGGAAATTACTGGAATAGAAAGGAGTTGTTATTGGGGTGGTAAATGGCTGAGATATCAATCCTGCAGAAACACAGGTTCAAAAATTGACTGCAGGATAAAATGCGACTGTTATACTGATGAAAGATATTATGATGAAGACACTTTAACCATATGCGAAAATTATTGCAATAGCAAGGATTTTGAAGGATACCCTGATGCAGGTAAAATAAGTAATTGTGAAACTGGTTGCATAAAAGGAGAAAAAAGAGATTGTTATAAGAAATGTTACGCAAAAACAGGCAATGCTAGTGAATGTGCTCGCGCTGGGGTATGCAATTGTCCCGAATGTATTTCAATTGAAGAATATGATTTGATAAATAATCTCTGTGAAGGTTTGTCGGGTGATGTAAAAAAAGGATGCGAGAATTTCACTTATTTTGAAAAATCAACTTTTCAAGTAAATTCTTCGGAATATAGTAATTTTAAAATAGGGGATTTGGAGTGGACTGGCGGAAGTTATAGAGGTCCTGCGTGGGTTGTTGCAAATATAACAACAAAGGAGCCGCACCCAGGAGAAAGTTGTTATAACCCAAATCATTTCAATTGTTATTACAATTGCTGGGAGAGTGTTTGCGAAAAAGCGCAAGAAGATAGTAGATCATATATTACACAACAATTGTGTAATTATGGAGATGGCAAGAGTTCAGGATATTCAGATTTAACTTCGGAAGAAATATGGACTCTTGGTCAGACAGCAAGAAAAAAATGCGAAGATTCTTGCAATTGTTCAACAAAGAAAATGAAAGAATCAGAGAATGTATTTATAAATTGCAGGAATTTTTGC
>CAZLSF010000078.1:0-4624 GCA_964562245.1 uncultured archaeon
ATACTTGGCGTAAAAGGCATAGAAGATCTAGACCTTCTGGACCTTATTGCACCTGTAGTTGGTGTACAATCAAAAATTATTATGAATGTGATTCTTCTCAAGTAAATGATTCTCATTCATGCACTTCAAATAACTGCGCTCCTGATTTTATAAATGGACATAATTATTGTTGTCCTTCTGGACAATGCGCTCATCTGGGTTTGGATGCAGATATTTTAAATGGATTTACCAGAACCAACAACCCTGTAAGTAGTGTAGACCCGAATTTATATTGTTATTCAAATGGGGCAGTAATACAGTACCAGGGCGATTCTTTAAAATGTATTGATGGAATGTGGAATTTTATTACAGGTGATGCAGAAGATTTCACAGATAATTGCGGAAAAACAATATCTGATTTTCCTTTATTTTTCAATAGAAATATAACTTATCCATCTACTTTTGGAAATTATCATAATTCTTATTTAGTATATCCTGTTTCATTTCCTGGAAAAACAAAGGATGTTGTTGCTTATATTATGCCTGCTGAAGATTTTGTTCAGATGGATATTTCCAAAAGATTTTATGAGTTTGAAATTGACAGTAAGGGAGATAGGAAGCTTATCAAACAATATCAAGATAGCGCAGTAGCGGCATTTTCTTTATTAGATGATCGACAGGGAGAAAGATTTGATTTTCATGTTGATTGTTACACCCCAGATGGTTACGAGTGCGACCATTCAGAGAGTGAATGTTGGTCAAATTCATATTGTTCCCAGGACAATCCTTCAAATATTGCTTATGACGAGACTAAATATTATTGTTGTCCCAAAGGAACTTGTGCTCATAAATCATCCACTGATTCAAAAGCAACCTGTTATCCTGAAGGAGGACATGAATTGCTTATTAATGGAGTAACCTGTTTATGGGAATGCAAGGATGAAATATGGGGTAAAAGAAAAAAAGGAGAATTATGTTTTAAGAATTGTGATTGCGCAGATTCAGAGGATGGAGTTTCTTGCAAGCCTACATTATATAATAACACCAATAACATTTGCTGTCCTGAAGGAGAATGCGGATTAAAAACAGGTGTCTGTGTTGGGGATAATGAGACCGCTCAATCCAACGAATATAAAAACTGTGTGTGTCAGGATGGAACATGGCATTGCAAGAGTATTATTATTGAAGATAAAAATTCAAGAATATTAATTTCAAAAAACACAACTTATAAAACAACTTTAAAATTAAACACTCACTTAGATAAACCAGCGCAGATAAATGTAATGGTTTTCTTTGATAAAAAAGGTTACAATGGAGATGTAAAAATAATAGGAACAGGTGATTGTAACATAAATAATAATATCAATATTGAAGAAAAAAACAATATTTTTGAAGAGTCTATTTCATCAGGAAATTATACTTGCGAGCTTGAAATAAGCGCTCCTGATTTATTAGATAAACAGTATTTCTTTTATACAGGAAGCGCGTTAATTTTGAGATATACTGCTTTGGATTTAGATTCACATTGCGGGGATGGGGTAGTAGAAGGGCTTGAGGAATGTGAATCAACTGATTTGACTAAGTGTGATTCTTCACGGTATGGATCTTGCGGTAGGATAAGTTGTTCTAATTGCGGTTGTACTGATATTCCAATTTGTGATGGTTCAACCTGCGTTGAAGGATCTGAGGATTATTCTAACTATTGCCTATCTGACAAAGGTGAAGACAAAGATGATACTTTTGATGGAACTTGCAGTTGCGATGGAGATGGTTATAAGAAATATACGGTGGAAGGAGACATAATATATGTTGATTGTGCCACTGATACTTGCTGGACACCGGTTTTAAAAGGTACAGGTGGCACAGAATTAAAATGGAGCGAAATAAAGCCATATAGATCTTCTAATTGCATGGATATATCTGACTGCACTTCAGGAGAAGAGACAGAATGTGAAGATATTCAAGAGGGGTGTCTTGAAGCAAATTATAATATAAAACAGTCCTGTATTGGGGTTGCTGACCGACCGGCGTGCAATAAGTGTGATAATCTAAATTATGCTGGATTTAGTAACTGGGTATTACCAGATGAAGATTTATTGGATGATTTAAGCAGGTCCAGCACCTGTCGTGGTGGTGTTTGTTTTGATGACATTAATCCTTATACTTATTGGTCTTCTACTGAAGCCGATAGCGGTAGGTCTTACCTTATGAATTGCACGAATATTGGTTGTAATATTCAGATGAATTATAAAAATATAGGATCTTTCATTCGTTGCGTTCGCAGACCTAATGAAACAGATTGTACTAATGGAATTGATGATGATTTGGATGGTGAAATAGATGCTTGTGATTCTGATTGCGGTTATTCTGGATGTTCATGCGATGGAACAGATTATTGCGTTAAAAATATGGATGGAGATGAGGTTTATGTAGATTGTAATGCAGATAAATGCTGGACTCCAACAAATTATACAGGATATATATGGGGTGGATATGGTATTGATAATCCATCTTGTATTGGGAAGGGCTCCGATTACCCAGCATGCAATTACTGCGATGAGCTGAAGTACGGTGGACGAGAGGATTGGGTTCTTCCAGATAAAAATACTTTGGTTGAACTCCGAGAGTCAGAATCCTGTGATGGGGAAGGAGCTTGTTTTGGTTGGGATGGTGCCCATAATTATTATTGGTCCTCCACACAATATGATTTGAACAATTCTTATGCTATATTTTTCAATAACCCTACTTCACCCGATGGTACTGAGATCCCTGTTGAGGTTCATATAAATAAATCAGGACTAAAGGATTATAGGTTGAGTATACGTTGCGTTAGAGAATGAATTTTCAGAGATTTAAAATATTTATCCTAAAACTATTGTAATACTAATAATTATTTTTATAATAATCTTAAAACTTCTTCACTGTCAACTCTTTTCCCATATTTTTTCATAATTTCTCCAATTGTTTTATTTCCATGCTTTTTCTTATACTCAATAACAATTTTCTTTAATTTACCCCCTGAAATTTTCTCAAATCCTTTTATGTTTTTGTTAATCAGAACATCTTCTATTGCTTTTTTTGTGATTTTCCCTTTTTCCAGATTTTCAAGAACGAATTCCATATCTTTTTTTTCAATTTTAATTCCTTTTCTTTCAAGAGATTTCTTTTTGTTTAAAATCAAGTCAGCAATTATTTTTGGTTCAATTTTGTATCTTAAAAATTCTTCAAATAATCCCAACTCTTTGCTTTTTGAAATTTGTTCTGCGAGGTCTTTACTCAACCCCAGTCCTGAAAATTTTGCTGATTTTTCTTCAAGAGTTTCTGGCACTTCTATTTTATCTAAATATTTGTTTATATCCACTTTTGGCAGGTCGGTTTCAGGGTACATTCTTGCAGCCCCGGGCAATTCACGAGCATATCTGGTATTTATTCCTTCTGCAAATCTTGTTTCCTCAGGGATTCCTTTGCTAAGATATAGAATTCTCTTTTTTATTAAATTTATTGCTTTATCGCAATTTTTTCCACCTATCAACAAAAACAAATCTTTTTCTTTTGCGTTAATTTCTTTTTTCAACAGGTTGATTTCTCTCAACCCAAAATTATATTTTTTTAGATCTTCATCTGAGTGTATAATTCCTTTAAATCCAAAAACCTTTACATAATTTGCGATTTCTCTTCCCAGAGTTATTTCACCACACGGATTTTTGAATAATCCGGAAAGACTTTCTATTTTCAAACACAATATTTTTTTTTTATCTTTTAGAATTTTGCATTTTGATGATTTAAATAAATCAGTCACTTCTTTTTCAGTTAAATTTATTGATTTGTTTTCCAATTTATCTTTTATTAAAATCAAATCCAACTGTCTTTTTACTTCATTTTCTATTAGTTTGTCAAGTTTTTTTAATTCCTGAAATCCTTTTATTTCTATCCTAGAACCTCTTTTTATTGAGATATTTACATCTTGTCTTATTGTTCCAATACCTCTTTGCACTTTTAGACTTCTGAGCAATGATCCAATTTTTGATGCAAATTCTTTTGCTTGTTCAGGATGCCATATATCAGGATGACAACTAAGTTCAATCAGAGGAATTCCTAATCTGTCCAGTCGGTAATAGATTTTGTTTTTTTCTTCTTTGATCTTTGTTGCGCTTTCTTCCTCTAGATTTAGGTCCTGTATATAAATTCTTCCAAAACTTGTTTCAATATATGAATTTTTATCTCCTTTTCCGATCAACATAGTTCTTTGGTAACCTGTTGTATTGCTCCCATCAATAACCACTTTTCTCATTATCTGCAATATATCTGGCGTTTGTATTTTCAGCATTTTAGATAGTTGTAAACTAATAATAAGCGCTTCTTTATTTAATTCATTTGGAAATTTTGAATCTGTTTCAACAGAACAACAGTTAGGATAAGTATAATATATAAATTCTTTGTCTTTTAAAAATTCCTGCATTGCGGCATTATCAACTTCTCCGGTTTCACTCGCAGTTGGTCTTAGTTTTCTTGAGAATTCAAAGACAGGTTTTTCTTCATCTGAAATTTCTGTTGAGCAGTTACAGAATAATTTTGTTTTTGTTGCAAGTCTCTGGTGAATCTCAATACCAACTTTTAGACCTATTTTTTTGTAATCTATCATAAT
>CAZLSF010000079.1:0-4515 GCA_964562245.1 uncultured archaeon
AGGAAGAAAATAATTGATAAAAATCTTGTGTGTTATCAGAAGATTATAAGATTAAAATACGCGTATGTTGTTTATGATTTGGAATATGAAAAAAACATAATCAAAATTCATAAATTTTTTGAAGGATTGGGAATTGATTTGCGCGGAAGATTTTCAGAATATAAATACTTAAATATGGATGCGTGCATAAAATCCGCAATGAATTATGTTAAAAATAATAAATTTGTTTGATAAATTATGATTTCTATAATAATCCCGACTTACAATGAAGAAAAAAATATTGAAAATTGCCTCAACTCATTGTTAAACCAGACTTTGCCAAGAAAGGAATATGAGATTATTGTTGTTGATGGTCAGAGCAAAGACAAGACCGTAAGCATTGCAAAAAAATACGCAGATAAAGTAATCCAGCAAAAAAGCAAAGGTGTTGGTGGGGCAAGAAATGACGGGGTTAAATTAGCAAAATATGATTTAATTGCAACAACCGATGCTGATTGCATTGTGCCAAAAAACTGGTTGGAGATAATTACAAAAGATCTTAAAAACAATAAAGTGGTTTGCGTTTATGGTCAGCAGAAACCACTTGAAAATACATTTAAAAATCGTTTATATTTAAAAGTATTTAATATAAGCACACTTTTGGCTTCTTATTTAGGTATTTATTTACCTGTTGGAGCAAATATGGGTTTCAGGAAAAAGCCCTTTCTTGAAATTGGTGGATATAAAACTTATAGTGCAGGAGATGACTATGAATTGCCATTAAGATTTAAAAGGAAAGGAAAACTAATTTATGATACACAAATGAAAATACTTTTTTCTATGAGAAGATATGAAGAAGATGGTATTATAAAAACTTTATTTGACTGGTGGTTAAATGTATTCAAAAGCATATATAATTTAAATATTCCTGTAGATACTTATAATAAAAAACATTATCAAAACTAATAACTTCAATTAGTAATTTATTATGATATCAGTAATAATCCCGACTTACAATGAAGAAAAAAATATTGAAAATTGCCTCAACTCATTGTTAAACCAGACTTTGCCAAGAAAGGAATATGAGATTATTGTTGTTGATGGTCAGAGCAAAGACAAGACCGTAAGCATTGCAAAAAAATACGCAGATAAAGTAATCCAGCAAAAAAGCAAAGGTGTTGGTGGGGCAAGAAATGACGGGGTTAAATTAGCAAAATATGATTTAATTGCAACAACCGATGCTGATTGCATTGTGCCAAAAAACTGGCTTAAAGATATAATAACTACTTTCAATAATAAAAATATAATTGCAGTATGTGGTCCGGATGGTCCAATTGAAAAAGATATAAAATCAAACATTATCTTTTTTGTTATTAGAAATATAATTCTAATTTCATCATATTTTGGAATTTATTGTCTTGGTGGAACAAATTCTGCGTTTAAAAAAAATGATTTTCTTAAGATAGGAGGGTACAGAGATTTACCTCATTCAGATGATGTGGATTTAGGGTTTAGGTTAAATAAAATTGGAAAAATAAAATACAATAAAAAATTGTTCGTTAAGTTTTCTACAAGACGCATGAAAAAGGATGGATATTCAGGAGTACTCTGGACTTGGTTGAAAGGAGATATTTTGTTGTTGTTAAATAAACCTATTAAAACAAAAAAGAGATATATTAAACAAGATTATAATTGAAAACTAAAAAGAATATTATTTTTTGTATAATCTTTTATATAATTCAATTAATTTCTTGCTTGTCTTTTCTATATAATAATTCTTTATAATTTTTTTGCTGTTTTTTGAGAATTTTTTAATTAATTTTTCATCATTAATCAATTTTTTAATTTTTACTGCTAAATCCCTGGAATCTCCGGGCTTCGCAAGAAAACCGTTAACATTATGAGTTATCATTTCTTTTGCGCCTCTTTTATTTACTCCAATTAAAGGAAGTCCAGCACACATTGCTTCAAGAAAGGTGATTGGATGCACCTCACTGTCTGAAGGCGAAACAAAAATGTCTGAATTGAAATAAAGTAAAGGTAGGATTTCATCTTTTACATATCCTAGAAATCTAACATTTTTCAATTTCAATTTTCTTGCAATTTCTTTGTATTTTTTCAGGTAAGGTCCAGAACCGCTAAGAATTAAAAATACTTTTTCATCTTCAAGGTATTTCATACTTTTTAACAAGACATCAACTTTTTTTTCAAAACCCATCCGCCCTACAAACAGGAGTAATTTTTTGTCTTCAGGAAGATTATATTTTTTAGCAAGGTCAATTTTTTTTGAGTTTTTAAATTTATCTGGGTTTATTCCGTTTGGAATCCATACAACATTTTTTAAACCACAGGATTCAAGATATTTTTTTATTTCCTTTGAAGGTGCAATTGTGCAATCCAGTTTTGAATAAATAAATTTAGTGTATTTTTTTGATGGATGCTGACCAAGTTTTTTTAAAACATTTTTAAGTTTGCCATTCAATAAATAAGGAGCATATTCAGGGAGTAAGGTATGATATGTTCCGACAATAGGAATTGAGAATTTTTTTGAGATATAGAGACCTGTTATCCCTGATGTGAAGGGTGAATGGATGTGAATTAAATCAAATTTTTTGTTTTTAAATATTTTTTTAATCTTTTGTATTCCCGCAATTGGAATTCGGTAATCTTTATATACATAAAACGGTATTGAATGTAGTTCAACAACCTCCAGATTTTTTGAGATTTGTTTTACTTGAAATTTATTTTTCCCTGGTGTAAATAATGTTATTTCGTGACCTTTACCAGTAAAGAATTTTGTGATGTCCTCAATGTGCGTTACTACACCATCTCTATGAGGTTTATAAGTGTCTGTAAAAATAGCGATTCTCATAAGTTTCACCAATTAACAAAGCTCTCTAAGAGGTCCATAAGATAATCTAAAATATAAATTTACTGAACAGATTGGTAAATTAGATTGTTGTTTATTATGAAATTCTGTATGTGGTTTGTTATGGGGTCTGGGGTATTTAATAAGAAGTCTGTCCTTTTTTAAAAAGAGATATTTAATTATGCCTGAAATAATTATTGGCAGGGACTGGGATGACCTGAAGAAATATGGAAACAAAGGAACAATACCAATAGGAAAAAATATTGTTGGAACAGGTATTGAAACCCACCTTGCTTCTGAAATTAAGGTTGATGTGTTGAGACCTCATGTAACAGTCATTGTTGGAAAAAGAGGTTCAGGGAAATCTTATACCAGCCAGATATTTGCGGAAGAGATTTATAAACTGCCTGATGAAGTAAGAAAAAATTTATCTGTTGTTTCAATTGATACACAGGGAATTTTCTGGAGTATGAAACATCCAAATAATAAACAGAGGGATTTGCTTTATGAATGGGGTTTAAAACCCCAGAAATTTGATGTTTTTGAATATGTTCCTGTTGGTCAGAAGGATAAGTTTGATGATATGGAGGTTGAGTATGATAATACCTTTTCATTTAAACCATCAGAACTTACTGTAGCGGATTGGTGTTATTCATTAGGGTTTAAAGAGATTGATTTGGAGGGGATTTTGTTGTCAAAAGTCATAAACAAGATGAAAGGAGAATATTCTATAGATGACATGGCGGCTAAAATCAGGGAAGAAACTTATGATGAAAATATTAAACTGAAAGTTGAGAATATTTTATTAAGCGCGAGTAGATGGGGTATTTTTTCAAAGGAAGGAACCAATATTTATGAGTTCCTGAATCCCGGGAAAATTGTAATATTTGATGTGAGTCTTTTCAGCAGCGATGATGTAAAGGCTCTGATTATCGGATTGCTTATGAAAAAAATATACGAGGCAAGAGTCCTGGCAAGAAGGCAGGAAGAACTATCGGCAATGGAAGAAGAAAAAAAGGAAAGAAAGGTTCCTTTATGCTGGGTGATAATAGACGAGGCTCACAATTTTATACCTTCTTATACACAAACCGCTTCATCAGAAATAATTCTTACAGTGATCAAACAAGGAAGGCAGCCGGGGATATCACAATTGTTTATTACGCAGATGCCTGATAAACTACATCCCGATGTTCTTGCGCAGGCAGATATTGTTATTGCGCACAGGCTGACTTCAAATCGAGATATTAATGCTTTAAAGGCAATCATGCAAACCTATATGCTGTATTCAATAGAAAAATATCTTGATGATTTACCAAAATTAAAAGGTGTTGCTTTAATAATGGATGACAATTCCGAAAGACTTTATAAGATTAGAATTAGACCACGGCAGAGTTGGCATGGAGGAGAAAGTCCGGTAGCTCTTTAATAACCTTTAATTTTATGAGTGAAAGTCTGTTCAGCAAGTTTTGTGATTACTAAGATCTCATCAATGTATTTAATATCAAATAGTCTTTTTAGATGAAGATAAACGCAGGAATATGCTGCGGATTTGAGTTGTTTTCTGTGATTTAACTCAAGCCGGTGTGCTTTTAAGTTCTATCAGCAGGCAGTAATTATTTTGGATATCTTTTTCTTTCACTTATTCACAGAACAATTGGAGAAAGATT
>CAZLSF010000080.1:0-4497 GCA_964562245.1 uncultured archaeon
GACCCCCGACAATCAGTTTTTTGTTTGAAAATCTTAAATCTTTTAAAAAAAATTTCTTAAAGTTGGTATATTTTATTTTTGAGTTGGGTTTATTTTTTATACAAATTGATTGGGCTGTTACACCTAAAGTATCCTTTAATCCACAGTAAGTAATATCTTCTTTATAATTTAAATTGTTTTTTTGGCAAAATATACTACAAGCATCAAAAGTGCTAATATTTTTCTTTACTAATGTAGCATGAATATAAGTTTTGGGTTCCCCCTGCAATATTGCTTCTCCCTTTTCGATAGAACATAGTTCTCCATTACTACATATTTCTCTAACCACAAAATCCTCTGGTTTTTTATATAAATCTCCATTAACTTTTCTTTTAGGTAAGATTTCTCTAAATCTAACTCCAAGTCTCATAAAAATATAACTTTTATTTATGGATGGTATAAATATTTAATCTTATCAAAAATGTTTACAAAATCAAATACAATAAATTAACAAAATCAATTTTTGGTTTGTTGTTTGTTTTGGTTGGAGTTTTCACGGGGTGGATTGGAATTGTGATTGCAATAACCGGGCTGGCAATTGGGATTTACTGCATTAAGACTGGTGTTCGGAGAAGTTTTATGATGGGGGTTTTATTAGTTCCGACTGTTTTGGTCTTAGTTGGAATTTAATTATTTATCCAAATAAGCTGAAGATTAAAAATATAGTGCTGGTTCTCTCATTCTTATAATTGCTGGGAGTCCTGACACTGAACCTGTTTTTTCAAATTCTAAAGGTCTTGATTTATCACTATTAAGTTCTGGGAATATTAATATTAACAACAATAAACTAATTGGAAACACAACAAAGACATCAATAGATAAACCATAAACCAAATTTCTAAACAAAGCTGCAAGAATACCTCCTATCGAAAATGTAATTAACATTCCTGCAAATAATTTTTTAATTAAAATATCTCCAAACCACCAAGCCCACCATTCACGGGCCTCACTTTTTTACTTAGCTCTAATCTTACTAAATTCTCAAAATCTTCAATTAACAGAAAGATAAAACATAATTTAATAAAAAAGCAAATTATCTTGATAAAATAGATTAACTAATCTTCAAAACCTTAATCCCGTCCCTTGTAATCTCAAAAGGATGAATTAAAGTTGAGTGATTAACCTGTCTCATCTTCCTGATTGATAAAGTTCTCTTGAATTCTTCTGCAATTGGAACAAACTCAAGTTTTATAATTCCATCAACAAGGAACTCTATAATTCCCAAAGTTGACAAGTCTTCACTAGACTCTGGAATTGTCCCCACCAGAAACGAAGTAACATTCATCTGTTTTAGAGAATTTATTAAATAAGCAATTGCAAGCCTCCCAAGATATTTATCCCCAATAAATAATTCAAGTATTGAAGTGGAATCAAAAACCACCCTTTTTGCATTAATTTCTTTTACTATTTCTGAAATCTGGTCTACTAAATCATATATGTATATTTTTAAAATTTTTGATTCTTCTATTGTTGATGTTTGAGTAGGGAATTCTGGTTTAATAGTGAGGATTTTCAATAAATTTTGTTCTTCTAACCTTTCCAATCCAAAACCAAATATATTTTTAGCTTCTTCTCTAATACTTTGAGCTGTTTCCTCAGTTAAAATATAAATCCCAGATTCACCACTCATTGCACCAAAATAAATAAAAGAAACACAAAAACTTGATTTACCTGTCCCGGTCTTTCCTGTCACTAAAGTCGTTGAATTTTTAACTAGACCTCCTTCAATTAATTCATCCAACCCAGATATATAAGTTTTTACTTTATCCATAATTTAAAAATAATTTATATAATGTATTAAGATGAATAAAATAAGAGAAGGTTTTATATTGGGGGTTATTTTTACAATTCTTTTTACTGTGTTCATACTATCTATTTCACCTTTCTTATTAATTTATGCTTCAGTACCTAAAACAAGCATAACACTATATAGTATAATAATAACAATTATAACTTCATTTTCTGTACAACTACTAATAGCGGTGGTTTATATTTTTAGTATTTCAAAAAATAAAATAAACACGGAAGAAATTAAAAAAGAATTGGATATAAAACTAAAATCAATAGAATGGTCAAGAAATGAGATAAAAAGAAGATATTATAATAGACAGATTAGCAAAGAAACCTTCAACAAACTACTGCAAAAGTATGAAGAAGAAGAAATGGAGATAAGGAGAGATATAGAGAAGTCGAAATAAAATTCCCCGCCACAGAGTAACGTGGTATTTAAAAATTAGTTAAAATATTGTAACTAACCCTCTACAAGTCAAATAAATATCCGAATACGGATTATTTAAACCAATTGAAATAAATTTTGTTAAATTTATCGCGAATTATTGTTCGTGAAAAATATTGGAACTTTGACTTATGCATTAACAACGCAACTGCAAGTATATGGCAATTAATACCCTTTTATATAATTTTGGATGCCTGAGTATTTAAAGAATAAAATTATTTTCCTAAAACAATTCCTTTATCTTTTACAATTTTGTAAGGATGTGTCTCTTGAGTGTGGCTGGTCCACCTCATTTTTCTCACGGTCAGACCCCGCTCATACTTTCCACCCATTCCAAGGAATTGCAATAAAATAACTCCATCACATACAAATTCTTCTACACCTGATTTACTAAGAGCTTTCTCATTTTCAGGGACCTCTGAAGTCAATAAACAGGTAATATTTCTCCTTTTTAAAGAAGAAATAAGTTTGTAAATATATTTTCTTGTAGAATATTCATCTCTATAATAAATACTTGCCAGACTGATTGAATCTATTACTATTCTTTTTATTTTTTCCTTATCTATTTTATTTGATAATAACGGTTCCCATTCTTCTTCTAATTCATCAGGACCAAGAGTCATGATATCTATTTTCAATTTATCCAAATCCCATCCAAGAATTTTAAAACCATCTTTTATATTATCTTCGGTTTCTTCTGTTGAGATATATAAGACTTTCTCTTTTTTTTCTACTCCTTTTTTTAAAAATTGCATTGAAAGAATTGTTTTACCTGCTCCCGCATTACCACTTATCAAAGTTACAGAATTTTCTAAAAGTCCTCCCTCAATCAATTTGTCTAAACCTGAAATTCCTGTTTCAATTCTTTTTACTTCTGCCATAATTTATATATTAACTTATATTTAAGGAGTACTTAAAAGAAAATTAACTGTAGTATCCAGAAATAATTTCACCTCCAAAATAACCAAGATTATTTAATGAAGAAATTGAATCAAAAGAAAATTAGATGGATAATAAGGTGGATTGTAGAATTTACTGATTTATTAAGTCTGATAACTCTTTTATTATGCTAAAGAAGTTTATACTTTTGTTCCTGCTGCTATCTATAAATTGTGTTTTTGCAAGCCCTCAGGAGAAAATTTTGTTAGTTGAAGATGCCCATTATAATTATAGTAATTCTGTTCTTGCCCCTTATTACACCAAAACTTTAGAAACTCTTGGTTTGGATTATGACATTTGCACCGTTCCTGAGAAAGATGATGATGGTCCATCTTATGATGAAAAAGGTGACTGTAATGAAAATATTGGTGGAATGAAAAATTATGATATTATCATCTGGTTTACTGGAAACGATTATGGCGATCTTTATCCAACTTTAACTTCTACAGATCGAGATGAACTTAAAAAATTTCTTAAGAATGGAAGAAAATTATTCATAACAGGGCAAGATATCGGTCATACTGTTGGAGGTACTAATTTCTATAAAAATTATTTACATGCTTATTTTTGCAAAGATAATATTGATGATTATTCTCTTGAAGGAACTCCCAGCGAACCAATAGGAGATAGTTTATTAATAAATATAGATGGTGGAGCTGGAAATCAAAAAGATCCTTCTTTAATTTATTATACCAAATCCCATCTATTCACAAGTATTTTATATCTCGAGGACAATTCCTTCTACTATGGGTTGGTTACAGATAGAATATATATGGATAGAAGAGATTGTTATTGTGGGGATACACAGATAGATAAATTTTCGTATTGTACAGGCTTTCATGATTATCAAGGAGACTATTGTGTTGTTGCTGATGATGGTACTGTGTGGCATTCTAGAACTCAATTTAAATTGCCAGGAGCAATAAAACATGATTCCGGCGGTCCAAACGGTTACAAAGTTGTTTACTTTGCTTTCGGATTTGAAGGAATTAATACTTTAGAAAAAAGAATTGAGGTGATGAACAGAACAATTAATTATCTTGCCAGTCCAAAAACTGAAGATACAAAAGTTTATGTAAGGAATTTGGATAATACAAGTTGGGAAAATTTGAATATTACTTGCGACCCTTCTGATAAAACTTATTGTTTAAGAAAAGAAAATCCAATAGTAAATTCAACCTGCATAAATAATCAACTTTTTGGAAATATTACAGGAGCGGAATTTAATTTAACTAATTCAACAGGTTCTACAATGTTCACAAATAATTTATCTGATATAGATG
>CAZLSF010000081.1:0-4362 GCA_964562245.1 uncultured archaeon
CTTTTGGGTTGTATTGCATAAAATTAACTGTAAAAATTTAAGTTTTAGGAAAAATAGATATAGTACCCATAAATAGTCTGTTTTTGCAATATTCAATAATTGTTAAAATATTAAGGTTCTTCAGTTACCTTATTAATTATAGAGAACAATAAACCCCAAATTCTCCTTCTTTAAACACAATTTCATCAGCTCGGTTTGCTCCTATTAAATCCTCCATAATAGTTTTTAGTTTCTTAATTTCTTCTCCTCCACAGCTAATTTCAATTTTGTTAATTTGTTTCCCAAGAGATAATTTATTTGAGATTTTCCATTTACGGACTTCTGAAATTACTTTTTTAAATAATTCTCCGGTCTCAAGAGATTCTTTATCTTCAACTGAAATTTCAGGAAAACTGGATAAATGGATACTTTCTTTTTTCTCTGTTTCTTTGAATAAAGCTTCATAAATTTCTTCTGTAATGTATGGGGTAAATGGAGCGAATAATTTTATGACTCCAAGCAGGGTTTCATATAAAGCGTATTTTGCCCCGGATTTGCTTTTTTCATCTTCGCCATAGACTCTATATTTCACCATCTCAAGATAAAAGTCGCAGAATTCATGCTTGAAAAATAATTCTGTAATCCTTCTTGCATCACTGAGTTCGTATTTTTCAAAGTGTTTATGGTAATTTTCCACAACTTTTTTGAATTTGGTTAATATCCATTTATCCACAACAGTTAATTCAGGTTTTTCAATTTTTTCAATATTGGAACTTATAAATCTTGAAGCATTCCATAGTTTGATGAGAATGTCCATATTATGTTTTAAATCTTCTTCCTTGAAAGGCAGGTCCTCTCCGATTTTAGCTGTTGTCGCCCAAAGCCTCACAGCATCTGCAGAATATTTTTCAACAATTTCAAGGGGATCAACAACATTCCCGAGAGATTTGCTCATTTTTTTCCCTTTTGGATCAAGCCCGTGACCTGAAATCATTGCGTCTTTCCATGGCAATTTTCCAGTATGAAAATAAGATTTAACAATTGTGTAAAAAATCCACGTCCTGATAATGTCATGAGCATTTGGTCTTAGACTCATAGGGAATGTTTTTTTGAAAAATTCTTCATCTTCTTTCCATTTTGTGTTTATCAATGGGGATATGGATGAAGTAAACCATGTATCAAATACATCAGTTTCCGGGATTATTTTATTGGACCCGCATTTATGGCATTTTTCAGGTTTATCTTTTTCAGGGTCTACAGGTAGTTGTTCATCTTCAGGCAAAATAATCTCGCCGCAGTCTCTGCAATACCACACAGGAAAATAAATCCCATAATATCTTTGTCTTGAGATACACCAATCCCATTTGAGATTTGCAACCCAATCTTCATAACGTTTCCTGTAAAAATCAGGGTACCAGTTTAGTTCTCTTCCAAGTTCAATTAGTTTTTCTTTGTGATTTAAGATATCTACGAACCACTGTTTTGTAACTATAAATTCAACAGGTGTTTTGCACCTCCAGCACACACCAACATTTTGTTTAAGTTCTTCCTGTTTGTATAAAATATTTTTTTCTTTTAGGTCATTAACTATTTTCTCTTTTGCCTCTTTCAGTTCAAGTCCTGCATACTGTTTTCCAAGTTCGTTTAGTTTCCCGTCTTTTGTGATGCATATTTTTAGCGGCAGGTTATATGTTTTCCACCATTCAATATCAGTTTTATCTCCGAAAGTGCATATCATTACAGCCCCTGTCCCGAATTCAGGGTCTACTTTTTCATCGCTTATAATTTCAACACTCTGCCCGAAAATTGGCACAATCGCCTTTTTTCCAATATAATCTTTGTATTTTTTGTCTTTGGGGTGGACAAGAATTCCGACGCATGCAGGCAATAGTTCAGGTCTTGTTGTGGCTATTTCTATTTTTCCCCCATTTTCCATTTCAAATTTAAGGTAATTGAATTTTGTTGTTCTTTCCATATCTTCAACTTCCGCCTGCGCAAGGGCAGTTTGATGGAAAGGGCACCAGATTGTGGGTTCTTCTTTCCTGTAAATTTTATTTTTCTTATACAGGTCTATAAATGATCTTTGAGCTTGTTTCTGACAGAAAGAATTAATTGTCCGGTAAAGAAGGTCATAATTCCATGAGAATCCAAGAGAATCAAATATATTTGAATATTCTTTTTCTAGTTCTGTTGCAGTTTTATAACACATTTCCCTGAATTTGTTTCTTTCTATAGTGGCTTTGGATACATTTTTTGTTTCTTCAACATATTTTTCAGTTGGAAGCCCGTTATCATCAAAACACGCAGGGAAAAGGACTTCAATTCCTTTCATCCTTTTATATCTTGCTATATACTCAAAGTGTGTATAACTCATTACATGCCCTATATGCATCTTTCCTGAAGGGGTAATAGGAGGAACATCAATAGAGAATATTTCTTTCCCTGAGTTTATGTCAAATTTATAAATCTTATTGTTTTTCCACTTCAGGTTCCATTTACTTTCAATTTCTTTGAAGTTAGGTTTTTTAGATAATCCCTTCATAATTTACGATAAATATATTTTTATGTATTCTGTACATATGAGGAGTTATTTAAAACTTTCTAATTAATTTATGGAAGAAAACAGACCAATAGATGCATTGAATCAGTCAAGAGGGAAGAGAGTGCTGTTAAAGTTAAAAAATGGAATCGAGATTTCCGGGACTTTAAAAGCTCACGATCTTCATTTGAATATGTGGCTCGTCGACATTGAATTAAAAAAAGATACTGAGACAACAAAATTCAAAGATATGCTTGTCAGAGGAGATACAGTATTATATATAGTGCCTTAGTTTCATTTTAAAAATAAAGATGATGAGCTTAAAATATTGAGTTGTAATTTTGAGTTTTGATTAATTATGGATTACAAATTGCATAAAACTGTTGGTGTAGGAGTTGGAGTGCTGATATTAAAAGACAATAAAATATTACTTGGAAAGAGGAATGAAGACCCTGAAAAAGCATCCAGTTTTTTGCATGGCGAAGGTACCTGGACAATGCCTGGAGGTAAAATAAATTTCGGAGAAAAACTTGTTGAAGCGGCATATAGAGAAGTTCTTGAAGAAACAGGAATAAAAATAAACAAAGATGATTTAAAGAATATTTGTGTAAATGATGATATCATAACTGATGCGCATTTTGTAACCGTTGGATTCTTTTGTAAAAATTTTGACGGAGAACCAAAAATTCTGGAACCTAATGAGATAACTGAATGGAAGTGGTTTGATTTGGACGAATTACCCCTGCAAATTTATTTTCCAAGCAAGAAGATTATTGATAAATATCTAAATATGTTTTTCCACAGAGCATTAGAACTCAACAAAAAAGCAAAAGTTATATTTATAGCAATGTCAAAGGAATTGTTTTATTTTAGGAAGCATGGTGTTAAATATGTTTTGGAACAGGATTGTATTCCAATATCCCAATATGGTATATTTGATTACTTTCTTTTGGATACTGTTGACAGGGATAAAATTAGAAATGCAAATAATAATCTTGTTGCAACTTCAGATGAACTCTGGGTTTTTGGAAAAATTAGCGATGGGGTGCTGGCGGAAATAAAACTCGCTAAAAAGTGGGGAAAAACAATAAAATATTTTAAAATAATTGACAGCAAAGAGATTGAGGAAATCTCAAAAACTGAGGTTGAATTTGAGGATGGATTGGAAAGATATTCAGGTGAGATTTGATGCTTTATTAAACTCAACTTTAACACTTAACCCTCAAGACCTCAAAATTCGGGCTTTTTAGGGGTTTATGTGGCAACGAATTCTAAACGAAGGTATATACAGTTATTATACTTGTATATGTATGTATCTCATGATTTGCAAAAAAACAGTGAAGGGTAAACTTTACCGTTCAGCAAAAATAGTTGAAAGTTATCGCAAACCAAATAATAAATATGGTCATAAAATCGACATTGGAACAAAACTACCTGAACACCACCCGCACAAAGAATAAATTATGCAAAAGGGCAATGGAAAACAAAGCAGTTTCTTGACGATCTTCTCTATGTTGTCTGATTACCCCGCCAAATCGTTTCTTGTCTGAAGAAAATCCCGTTTCGCTAAGATTTCTTTTAAAATACTCTTTGAGAAATAGGTAAGGAGAATCAATAATATTTCGTATAATTCTATACCAAGATAAACCAATCCTCGATATATTTTTCTTTGGGATTATATACACAGTAACAGTTTTGTCAAATAATTTAAGTACCTTACGAGAACTGAAATACTTATCAAGACGCATAGAGTTAACAGGAATATTTAGCTCTTTCATCATATTCATAGCCTGACTAAATGCTTTCATCTCAGATATTGCAGAATAACCAACACCAATATATAG
>CAZLSF010000082.1:0-4280 GCA_964562245.1 uncultured archaeon
TGCTTATCGGATAAATAATATTTAACACTCTTTTCAAATCTCTCTGAAGTTCATCTTTGAATATTGTTAAGATTTTTTGTGATAGGAAAAATAAATCATAATCACGAAAAATATAGCCACAAAAGAAAGAAATTTTTCCGTTATAGAAAGTTTCAAATAAATCAACAAAAAATATTTTATATGCGGAACTATATAAACCAATGAAAGATTATATAAATAAGAAATAGGGTGAAACCATAGATATATATTTATCGCTCCGAGAATAACACAAATAATTAATAAATTTTTGATTAATCTTTTCCAAAATGTTTCTGTATATTTATTTTCTAATTTTTTGTTATGCATAATGTATAACTATAAGATATTATGGAAAAACTAAAAAAATATATTTTCCCTGCAATTGCAGTTACGCTAGTTATAATAATTTCTGTGGAATTAATTTCTTTGTTTATCTATTTCTATTATGATTTTCACGGAGCGCGAATAATGGATGAAAAAGATGGAATATTATATTTAAAAGGTGATTTGAATTTTTTTACTAGTATGGATTATCTGGGTGGAAATCTTGGTTATAATTATTTTGAATATATAAATATATATTTTATAAATCAAACTTATTCCTATAGAATTAGTCATGATTCTGGGCTCGCAAGTTGTTTTGGTTATGGTCCTGAAAGTTGTGATGGTGTATGCGGTAAGAACATACCTTTTAATTTATCACTTCCTGGATGTACTGAATGTATTGAAAGCTGCAGTAAAGCAAGATCAATCACTTATTCAGAAGAAAGCCCCAGAATATACAATTATCTAAAAGAACACTATCTTCCAATCCAAACAATGACTTTTGAATTTGTTTATGATAAAAAAACAAATTTAGCAAGCAATTTTAGTTCTGAAATATTGGATAATCTAAATATTTCTTTAAATGAATAAAATTTTAGAATTTGATGATGGACGGTAGTAAATAATATCCCATAGTCAATTATGGACGCAGAATCAATCAAAGAATTTTTTAGACCCACAAAAATCAAAATAAGGATTGCTTTGTTTCTTGTAGTCTTATTTTTATCATTGATTATCAGTTCATTGTTTTCTGTTTATATTTCTCCAGGGTGTTGTCACACATATATATACACACCCTTTCAATATTTTGTTATTCATCTGCTTGCTTTGTTTTCAGAAAATTTATTTTCATTCTCTGGATTATTGGAAATTAATATAATGATGCTTTTAATTGCAATTATTTCAAATATTTTTTTATTCACCCTTGTCTTATATTCATTCAGTTGCCTGTTTGATTTTCTTTACAATTCTTTTGGAAAATCCAAACATAAAAAAACTCTGAGGATTTGTTTAGTAATTATCACTTTAATATTTATTGCTTTTCCTATAGCAATCGAAGAATGCAATGAATCAAGGTTAAAATATTTTGAAGAAGAAAATTTATTCAGGAATTTTCAGGATACTTGCGGTGATTATTGCAGAAACACAAACAGTCTTAAATATTGCACTTATTATTTTAAATACAATAATTGGAACAGAAATAACCAGACCAATGAACTTGTTGATGTTGGTTACCTAAATTGGGATGCATGCGAAAGCAGAATTTACTGTTTTTTGATTTATCCCTGCGAAAAAAGATTTGGTAAAATTCCTATAGAAGGATGTTCCAAAGCCCTATGTGAAAAATATCTTGAGAAATATAATGGGGATATTTCTCTTGCAAGCAAAGAAATAAGATCACTGATTACCGAAACCGGTAATTCCACCAAATGCAATTTGAATGAAATTCCGGAAATCAGCAATTGGCGCAAAAGATACTTCCCGGAAAATGTTTGCGAAAAATATATTAATGTAAATCAAATAGAATAAAATATTTTGAAAATTGAATATAATTTATTTCTCCGCAGGAATATTAATCTCTGCCTTCATTATTTCCACAGTGCTTATCGGATAAATAATATTTAACACTCTTTTCAAATCTCTCTGAAGTTCATCATTGAGTATTTTGTTCATAAGCGCATCAAACTCAGTCCCTGATAAAGATAAATTAATAAAATTTTCTATTCTTTGTCTTATAACTTTTGAAACGCTGGTCTGCACATTTCTTGTGGTAATAACAAAAACCTTCAGTACAATTTCTTTACCGTCTTTTGTTTTTCCAGCTATTCGTCCGTCAATTCTTGTTGAGAATTTCCTTATATTTTTTGAGAGGTAACTTTTTGATACTTCATAACCTGCAAGAGAGCAGTTTGCTTTATCTTCTTCAACATCTGTGATTTTAAAATGGAACTTGTAATAATATTTTTTCATATTTTTGTTTATATCGCGGGCATATAATGATAATTTCCTCCCTATTATTTTATCAGGCTTATCCGCTCTTGTAACCCCTATTACAGTTCTTCCAAAGAACTTTGGGGAGATTATCCGAAATTCTTTTTTCATTTTGCCTTTCATTTATCTAATTATTAATAATCTTTAAGAAGTCTAAATAAGGTTCAATATGGAATGATCAAAGTATTTTATATGAAATTTCAACTGAAGCTGATATATTTTGCTAAAATAAGTATATTTTATCAGAATCTAATTAATATATGGCAGAAAAGCCTAAATTAACTTACAGACGATTAATCAACCAGCACCTTAAAATCCTCAAAAAACTGCAAAGCAGATCTGGTTTATTTTTTGCTTCAGGGTCTAATAAATCCTATTATTATGATAAAAGCTGGTTAAGAGATAATTTTTATGAATGTATGGCATTTGAGGTAATTGGAGATTGGAATACTGTTGAAAAAACATATACAGCGCTTTTGAAGGTATTTCTCAAACACGAATACAAAATTGATTACGCGATTTCAAAGAAGCCAAAATATTCTCATGAATACATTCATGCAAGATATAACCCGGATAATTTTGAGGAATTCTGGGAAGAATGGGGAAACAAGCAGAATGACAGCATCGGAGCAATTCTTTTCAGGATTGGAGAACTTGAGCATAATCACAACAGAACTATCTTAAAGACAAAAGATGAATTTAGGATTGTAAATAAACTGATAAAATACCTTAACAGCATAGAATATTGGCATGATTTAGACAGCGGCATGTGGGAAGAAGATGAAGAGGTTCATGCTTCAAGTATAGGGGCTTGCGTTGCAGGACTTAAATCAATAAGCAAAATTGAGGGTATAGATGTGCCGAAATATATGATTGAAAAAGGAGAGGAGTCGCTTGATGCTTTGTTGCCAAGGGAATCAGGAAGGAAATTTGTTGATTTATCTTTATTATCTTTAATCTGGCCTTACAAAGTGGTTAATGAAGAACAGAGAAAACAAATTCTTGAACATGTGGAATACCATCTTTTGAAAAAGAGAGGGGTTATCAGGTATAAAAATGACCATTATTATAATTACAATCCTGATGGTTATAGCGAGGAAGCGGAATGGACTTTTGGTTTGAGCTGGCTTGCAATAATTTATGAACATCTCGGAAACAAGAGAAAAGCAAAAAAGTTTGTCAAACTAATGTTAAAAACCGATACCCCAAAAGGAGTTCCTGAACTTTATTTTTCAAACTCGAAAAAATACAATGAGAATACACCCCTTGGATGGAGCGAGTCCTTGTTTATAGTAGCATTGCATGATATTAACAAAAAGTTCATAAAATAAGGCTTTTAGATATAATACATAGGAATCTATAGTTTAGAATATATATTTTTTATAACCTATAAGTATAGATATTCTAAATGCATTACCATATAATGGTAAAAAAAATAGATTGGGATTCAATAGATGAGTCTGAAGAGAATCTAAAAAGGGCATTATATAAATGCGATATTGAAGCATTTCAGGAAGCAAGAGATGTTTATATTGAAAGTTTAGCACAACCACTAGCCAATGATATTAAGGAATCCCTTATTGAGCGTCTTGCTATTTACGAAAAAGTAGCTCAGGAGATTACTTCTGAAGATGGAATAAAAGGAGTGCAGGATAGAATAAAAGGATATTCTGAAAAACTACAAGCACATAGAAGAAGTTTGACGTTTTTGGACGACGTTTATGAGTCAACTGAGTTTATTGTAAATAAACTGGATGGTTTAGGATATGATTCTCAGAGATATACTCTTATCAGGCATTTGGATGAGTTAAAGGCAATTAAAGACGACATCACACGAGGATATGAATTGTAGTATCCCGAAATAATTTCACCCCCAAAATACCCAAAATTAACTTAATATTTGCAAGAATCAAACATCCTCAAACAAACGGAAAGATTGAAAAATG
>CAZLSF010000083.1:0-4139 GCA_964562245.1 uncultured archaeon
CCTTGTCCCCCCATACTGCATTTTTTATTCTCAGAAAAACCAATATAGGGTTTCCAAAAATTATCTTCTTGTTTCTCTAAATTAATCCCGGGTTTGTAACTAGAGGTTCCTAAATCAATAGATATTGAACAATTAGCTTTATTTTCTATAATTATTGTTACCTCTTCTCCTTGTTTATATTCAACCTTATCTGTATTTATAGCCACTATTAAACTTTGTATTGAAATACCGCAATCAGAACAACAAGGCGGGGGTCCGCAACAATTGAGGCAATACGATGAATTTGTGTATTTTATATCCAAATAAATATAAATTCCCGATATAACAATTCCTAAGAACAAAATTAGATAAATACACTTTTTATCCATAAGTATTTAAAATTAATATGTATTTATGACAAACTCAAAATTTCTGAGAGTAAGATGTAAATGCAATAATGAGCAGATAATATTTAACAAAGCAACCACCCGGATAAAATGCCTAAACTGTGATAATGTTCTGTCAAAACCAACAGGAGGAAAAGCGGAAATTTTAGCTGAAATAATCGAAAGTTATGAATAAGTTTAATATATAATTTTTAATATAAATTATGATTATAAAAAATAAAGTCGCTATTTCAAATGCTGAAGCAAAAGATATACTAACTAAAAAAGGCAAAGAAAAGGAATTCAATTATGAACAGCAACTCGCTCAGGAATACCTTAAGACCACAACAAAAATATCAAAAACAAATGCTGTGAAATTAGCCCAGGAACTAAATGAATTAGATTTAAATGAAGAACAGGTAATGAATATTGTAAATATAATGCCTGAAGACGAAATAACCCTGAAATTAATTTTAAAATCTAAAAAAGAAGTAAGAACTGATTTTTTAAAAGATATTATTAAGAAAGTCGCCAAATATAAATAGAGCTTACTAATTATGAGAGAAGAAAAAGTAATTGTTTTGGATTATCTGCCACAAGGTTATGCTGGTATGAGGAAAATGGAACCAATTATTCAAGCAATTGGAATTGACCATTTCACCCTGCTCGAACTTGTTGCAGCCAAAGAAGTGAAACTTAATGAAGAAATTAGAATAAATGATAAAGAAAAAATTGTATATATTAGAAGAAAATTAAAGGAAAATGAATTAACAAATTTTGCAAAAAGTCATCTTGAAGAAACTATTAAAAAAATTGTAAAATCAAAAGAAAAGGAATTTATAAAATTCTTCAATACCTCGACAAGAATTTCAATCAGAATGCACAAACTTGAACTGCTTCCAAATATTGGGAAAAAGCATGTTAGCTTAATTTTATCAGAAAGAAAAAACCCTTTTATTTCATTTGATGACTTGAAAAAAAGAGTGGGTATAACAATTGAAATAGAACAGATGCTTGCAAAAAGAATTATTGAAGAATTAAAAGGGAAAGAAAAATATTATCTGTTTGTCTCTCATTTCCCAACACCCACTTCCCCAAGAAGATAAACTTTTATATGAGGTACATAAAAATCAATCGCAGTTGACACGAGATATATATTTGTAATCCTGTCAGCAAAATCATGTTCATAAGGTCCCATTCTTGACAAAGCAAATTCCAACCCTAAAAATTCTATTATCTTAGAAATCTGTTTTTGCACTTTCGCTACATTCTCTTTTATTGAATCCAGAACTCCTCTTTTATTTTCTTCATCTTTGATGTCTTCTTTCCAGCTTTTTACAATACTCTCTATTGTTTCCCCTAGTACCTGATTCTCGTCTGAAATACCAATCAGCTGATTTATTTCCCTATCAAACGCTTCTTCCTGAGCTTTTATTTTCAGCAATAAAACCAACAAAGCATTCTGGCTCAAAAACCAATTTTTTGTTTCAAAAGTTACATCATCCATTTCATCACCTGTTGGAAGTTTTATAATGCAATTTGAATATTTGATTTCAACCAAAACATAATAGGGCTTGTTCTTTTTCATCCAATCTGGATGAGATTTAATTTCTTTAACAGTATTTTTAACCCATTTCTCATCAATCCAGGGATACTCTCCCTGCAACCCGTTTTTAGATAGAATAAATTTTTCTTCTATGAATTTATCATAAGGGTCAATTCCAAATTCTTTATTTCTCATCTCCAGCGTTCCTTTTCTTGGCTCTATTGGCACTATTGGCTGCCATGCCCAGATGGTAGTCTCTGTTGTTGAAATTGCCTGCGAAGGGGAATGCCAAACATCGGTTAGTTTTTTCTTAGCAGCTCCCGAGTCTGACAAACCCTCTTTATATAATTTATGTCTTGCAACAAGAGGTCTTAACCAGTTCCTATATTCATTTATTGTTCTCTCTCTTGAATTCTTCTGCGCAAGCAATCTTGATAATCTTCCTTCGATTTCAGAACCAAAAATCTTTTTCCAGTTATTATACAATTTTTGCTTTGTTGATAATAATACTGCCTCTGCTCTTGAAATTTTCAGTTCCTCTTTTATTTTATTTATATCGGTCTCATCAGGCATTTTTTCACCAAGGGTCATAAAATCAGAAATCAAAGTTGGCCACCTAACAACAATTCCTTTTATTGAATTATTCCCTGTGCTTATATCAACTTCATCTATAAAAATCGCCCTCAAAGAATGTTCATCATCTTCCTTAATCATTTTCAGGAACTCCTTATATTTCCTCACATCATGAGCAATCAATTCAAAATCAGATACTGCCTGCGCCACACTTGCAAGACCCTGTTTAATTTTCATCTCCATCTCCTCTTTCTGTTTCTGCGTGAGATTATAATAGCCCGCGTCAACAGGAGAAACTTCAAGGTTCTCATTTACCTTAACAATCTGATAACCCTTTTTATCTAAATTAGACAAAAAACTATACCATAAATCAGCTCCCTTTCCTTTATGCAAGGTAAAATTAAATTTTTCATCCTGTCCTAAAGGAGGTACGCATACAATTTTTCCTACATAAGGTTTAAAAGCACCTCCAAACTCTCCCATTTTTTCAAGATAATTTACATCCATAATACTATAACTTTGTAAATAGTGAAATATTCTTATAAATTTGTTTGGGGTAATTAATTAAATTACCTGTTATATTTTACAGGTATTTTGTTAAAGTTAGAATTATCAGTTAGGATAACTCACAATTATATTCACAAATCCGTTGTTCAATATTTATTAAAAAGAAGCTTTTAATCCTGACGGACATTTTCACTTCCTAAGGTCAAAATATTAAATGTGGTTTAAATATTTGTTGAGAAAGAGATTGACGTTGGGGTATACGAAGTTTTTCTGGAACAAAGTGGAAGAAAAATTTGGGTGAAGCCCGAGCCGAGGGCTGAACCATATATCCCCTGTTATATGTCCCAATGACTAATGAGAGAATAGCACAGCGTAGTGCAACTGAAAAGAGCAAGTATTTTTCTGGAAATTTTTCGGATTTAACATAACCAAGTTTTGGAAATGCAAACATTGAAACAATTGCGTATCCAAATAATGATAATAAATCAATTGCTACTTTTTGCATAGTTAGAAACAAACTTTTTATTCCATAATGCAAATGAAGAATTATTATTGCTGAGGTAAAGGCGGCTGGAAATATAAAAAACATCCGCCTCAAAATGGGTTGAGAATTTTACTTAATTAAACAACAAGAAAAATTATAAAACCAACGAAAGTTGCAGTTTCTTCAACTTAAATTTTTGCTTCGCAAAACTTCGCTTAATTCTGAAAAATTGGAGACACTGGACATTCTGAAACAAAAATATATAATCATAAAATTAGTTTAGAGAAATTTGGACAGATCCTATTTTCTATTAATGGAAATCCTGAAAAGGCTTCTAATCAAAAGAAACGAATTTTTGATAAACACTATATGGAAACATTTGGAGAAAAAAAGTTTGACATTAATAAGTCTGCAGAAATAGTTAATGAATATTTTAAAATCAAAGATATATATAATTCAAAATTTAACGAATTTGTAATTACAGATCAAAAAATATTTTATATTTAAATAAAGAGAAACAAACAGATATTGAGGATAATATAAAATTTTTAGAATCTTGTTTGCAAGAATATCGTTCTGACGAAGAAATACCTCAAGCTAGAAAATTAATACAAAAAGGATTTAAAGAATTAATTGAAAATACATTAAAAAAAAGAATAATTTT
>CAZLSF010000084.1:0-4136 GCA_964562245.1 uncultured archaeon
TCCCATTCTATATCTTCAAGTCTCTCAACCAATTCTTTTTTATTCATAATTCATACCCCAACCTGGAAAGATTCTTTTTAATTTCTTCTTCTAATTTTTTGGACTCTTTAAACTGTTCACTTAATTCAGAAGTCAGTCTTTTCATTTTATCATCAAAAGGTTCCCCGTCATCTTTTTCTTCTTCAATCCCAACATAACGACCCGGAGTTAAAGTAAATCCCTGTTTCTCAATTTCCTCAATCTTGACTGCTTTGCAAAATCCTAAAACATCTTTGTATTCCCCGCCTTCTCCTCTCCATGCGTGATAAACATCTGATATTTTCTTAATTTCTTCATCAGTTAATTCCCTGTGTCTCCTGTCAATCATCTGTCCCATCTTTCGGGCATCAATAAACAAAACTTCTCCTCTCCGGTCTCTGAATTTATGATTCTTTTTATCCCTTGCAACAAACCATAGACAGGCAGGAATCATTGTATTATAAAATAACTGGGATGGCAAAGCAACCATGCAATCAACCAAATCACTCTCAATAATATTTTTCCTGATTTCCCCTTCATTTGAAGTATTTGAACTCATTGAACCATTTGCCAAAACAAAACCCGCAATACCAGTAGGTGACAAATGATGAATAAAATGTTGCACCCACGCAAAATTTGCATTTCCTGTTGGTGGAACTCCAAACTTCCACCTGACATCCTCCTTTAGCAATTCTCCTTTCCAGTCACTATCATTAAAAGGAGGATTTGCAAGAATAAAATCTGCCTTTAAATCCCTGTGCAAATCATTGTGAAAAGAATCTCCCCATTGCACATTAGCATCTATCCCACGAATTGCAAGATTCATTTTGCAGAGACGCCATGTTGTCTGGTTTGATTCCTGACCATAAACAGAAATATTTCCTATCTTTCCCCCATGAGCCTCAATAAATTTTTCGCTTTGGACAAACATTCCTCCTGAACCGCAGCAGGGGTCATAAATTCTTCCTTTGTAAGGTTCGAGCATTTCAGCAAGCAATTTTACAATGCTTCTTGGTGTATAAAACTGACCCCCTTTCTTTCCTTCTGCATCAGCAAACTGACCCAAAAAATATTCATACACTCTTCCAAGAATATCCTTACTTCTGCTTTCTTTGTCTCCCAAACCAATTGTTCCAATTAAATCTATAAGTTCGCCCAATCTTTGCTTATCAAGAGCAGGTCTGGCATAATTCTTAGAAAGAACTCCTTTAAGTGAAGGATTATCTTTTTCAATTGCTTCCATTGCATCATCAATAAGTTTTCCAATTTCAGGTTTTTTCGCATTCTTTTCAAGATAACTCCACCTTGCGGCTTTCGGAACCCAGAAAATATTTTCAGCTGAATATTCATCCCTGTCCTCCATTACGCTATAACGGTCAGAAGGCTCTTTAACATACACATCGCTCTTGGGGTCCAAAGTCTGTTTTTTCAAATAATTATATTTCTCCTCAAAAGCATCTGAAATATATTTCAAGAATATCAGCCCCAAAACAATATGTTTATATTCCGCAGCATCCATATTATTCCTCAATTTGTCCGCTGCCTGCCAGAGTTTCTGCTCAAAACCCAAATCCGAGCCACTTGAATTGCCAACCATAATTATTGGTAAATTAAAAACAACACAAAAGAATTTAGTTAATGCTCTAATGCAAAAGGCTTTTAAGGGAGAATTGGATTAGTCCAAATTATTTATATCTTCTTGTATATAATTATGACTAAAATTGTTAATTCTGATATATTTTTTAGAGTTTATTATAATATACCTATAAACACCAGAAAAGAGCTAATTGTAATTATAGACGACAAACCAATAACTTGGGATATAGCCTATAAAGAAATAAAAAATGAAAGTTCCTTGGGATATAAAATCTTCAACGAACTTGTAAAATTGAAATTTATATAATTATGACAAACAAAAAAATTGAGGAAGAAATAAAGAAACTAGTTATAGCTAGACTTAAAAGGATGCCTCCAAACTATAAATTTGCTATAGGGACTAGTGGAGTGTTTAGTAGAGAAGAAATTATCTCCTGTGTGGAGGAAGGAAATAAAATAGGTGAAAGAATTATTAAAATGCATCTTAATTATATAAGATCTTTTAAAAAGAATGTGGAATAAATATGACCTGTAAAGTATTTGTAACCAGACCTGACCATGATGATGAAACCAAATATTTGTATGAATATAGCAAAGAATATATAAAATTTATAGAAAATAAAGATATACAACTTATATCCTTTTCAGAAAACAAGTGTAGTAGGGAAAATGTTGAAAAACTCATATTGAAACAAAATCCTAATTTAATTGTATTTAATGGACATGGAAATGAAGAAGTAATTTGTGGTTGCAAAGAAAATGAGGATAGGAATGTACTAACAATAAAAATAAGAGATAGTCAAAGAGATGAAATAATTATAGATATGAAGAATAAAGAAATTCTAAAATCAAAAATTATCTATTCTGTCGCTTGTAGTTCTGCAAAAAAATTAGGTATGAAAGTAGCAAAATCTCATACAAAAACAGCTTTTATAGGGTACGAAGAAGAATTCATTTTTCTTATGGATACGAGAAAGATGTGTAAACCACTTTCAGACCAGATAGCCAGACCCTTTCTAGAATCTTCAAATCAAGTTGTTATATCTTTACTAAAAGGAGAAACAACAGGTGAAGCTTATAATAAATCTCAAGTTACTTTCCAGAAATGGATAGATTATTTTCAAAGTGAAAAGGCAGCTCTACATGATTCTATTAGTATCGCTTGGATACTTTTTTCAAATAAAGAATGCCAAAAATTGCATGGAAATAGAGATGTTCGCTTATTTTAAAAACTCGAAAAAAAGAAGATATTAAGAAATTCATTAGTTGAAAAGATAAAAAGATTCAACCAAGGAAATCAATGATTTATTCAATTCTTTAATGCAAAAGGTTTTTAAGGGAGACTTGGTTTAAAATATTACATTACCACAAAAAGTTTATAAAATTATGAAAGATAAAACAAAAGAACCCATTACAGCCAGACTTAAAAGAATGCCACTAAATTATAAAAATTGTTATAAGCAATTGTGTGCTTAATAGAGATATAAATAAGTATGTAAAGAACTGTGGTGGTGTCCATCACCACTCAATTATAAATACTACTATTGTCAGATAATATAGTGATGAAAATGAAAAGAGATGAAAGTTGCGGGAAAGTCAGTCAGGAGATAAAAGAAAAGATAGATTCTGTAGAATCTCTGCTTAAAGAATATGGAATATCCAAGAAAACCCTCAACGGGAAATTGGAAAATGTAGAAATCTACTGCGGGGATGAAGAGTTTATTAAAAGGAGTGGAATAAATATTCCAGTAATAACTGTTTTAATTCGTAATCCTTTGGAATATAAAAAGCTTGCTGAAGAATTTGAAACTAAACCAAAAAGTAAAACTTATGGTGCGGGTATAGGAGCATTGAGTGAAACAGGTTTTGAGTATGAAGGGGTTAAATATATAACTCTTGCGCTCCAGGGGTGATGAAAATGAGAATAGGAGATTTTCCGATAAGGTATGGTGAAAGAATTGGTCTTGAAGGTGGAGAAGTTTATTCAAAAATACCAGAAGAATCCTGGGATATGCAAGAACTAATTTTTTTCAAAGCAGTACTTCAAAAACATAAAGGAATTACAGTGCTTGATGAATCTCCGATAATAATGGATAAAGATAAAATAATTGAAGTATGGGTAAAAATAGCGGATAAATATGGTATAAACTACAAATCTTTTGTTTAATTTTTTGTAACTACCTCTTCCTATTAACTAAATAAATATCCGAATACGGGCTATTTAAATCAATTGAAATAAATTTGTTGAATCTATCGCAATTATTGCTTGTGAAGAGTAAATTTAGAACTTTAAATTATACATTGACAACGCAAATTGCAATTATATATTAATACCATTTTATACAATCTTAAATGCTTAAGCAGACAATTTTATTTAAAGATTGAAACAAATTGAGTGTATGGTAAAAGAAAATAACGTTCTTCAATACCTTTGCAAATTATTTTCATGAATTCAAATATCTTATTGGTTAACAGATTCTTTCTGAATTTTATTACAAAAACCATGTGATATCTGATGCGAT
>CAZLSF010000085.1:0-3900 GCA_964562245.1 uncultured archaeon
TGGACTTGGCGGAAGGGCAATCCAGTTCGTTGGATTGTTAGAAAGATTTTGACTTAAGTTGATTCTTTGGAGAGAATTTCCATCTCCATTTGCACCCCAACCATCATCATAGGTTAGAGAATCTATTAGGCTTCCTAAATTGTCTGTTAAATTTATTATATCTCCATTTGAATTGCTTAAAGTAAATTTACCATCTACTGCCGTGTAATTTCCATCTAAAGAATTCCAAATCCCATCTCCATTACCCCATATTGTTTCAAAGCTGTCATTATCAGTATCACTTCCATCTATCAATTCTTTAGCAATAACTATATATTCATTCGCTGAAATATTTACATCATCAAAGTCATTGCTATCAGTTGTCCAATAACTCAAATCAACAGTATAATATCCATTAGTGTATAACTCAATCCATTCAGCGTCAGAATCATCACCTTGAGAAGTGGAAGGATTATACATAATCTCATTAATCACAACCTGCCCAAAACAAGGAAATAACAAAAGTTGAAATAAAATTAATAAGGTGATTATTTTCATAAAACAACAACGGAATATATTTTTATTAATTTTATATAAACTTGTGATACTTGAATTTATTAAAATATTTTTTCGCAGCAATAGTCCATAGTTGAGGGTCGCAACCTCCTTTTTTAACTTCAGGATTGCCCAAGATAAATATTTCCGGGTCTGTGTCCAGTTTTGACATAATTCTTGAACTTACTTCTTCTACATGCCTCAGGCTTTTTGCAAGATTTGTAAACCCATATCTTTCCGCCCAAAGTCTGTGTTTTATTGCTCCGCTATTAATTATTGCCTGTTCAAAAGGCCATACTGTTTTTGTATGGTATTTAGATTTTGTTTTATCAGATAATTTTGGTTCAAGGGTTCTATATCCTATTTCAGTCTCAAGTATTTTTGATGACTCAAGGATTCCTTCCAGTTGTTTGTTTTTCAGGTCTCCGGGTTCAAGATAAAATAACATGTGCAGTAAGTCAGAACTTACTGCTTCAATAGGACCTTTTTTATCAACAGCAATATAAAAATTGTTAGAGGTTGGATTGAATAATTTCTCCATACCTTTCTTCATTTTTTCCGCAATTCTGAAATATTTCAGGTTTAATATTTTTGCGGCGCATCTCATTCCGCATATATTTTGAACATGAGCCAGCAGATAGCATACTGGGTAAGCAGGTTCCCCATTCTTCCTGCCAATCATTTCAGAATCTTTCCAGTAGGTTGCTTTTAATGCAAATTTTTTCCCATTGCAGAATTTCGGGTCTTCCATAAACAGGCTATCCTGATTGAGATGAGAGAGGATATATTCAGTTGCATTTTCTATGCTTTTATTTTGGTACTCTGCCAGACTTTTGTCACCTGTTAGATCTATATAAAATTTATGTCCTATTAAGAACAGAGCTGTTGTATCGCAGGCGCTAAATTTAGTTGATAATCCATTCAGATTTACTCCGGGATATTCATGGAATATTTTGCCGGGTTCTTCCCCATTTTTAGGATTTTTGTTTGCACCCTGTTCATAAGTGCAGAAATTAAGTTGGCTTTCCAGCATTCTGGAATCACGGGATAAAATTGCTGATATTATGCTATCTCTCGTAAAGTTTCTTGGAAAATTAGGAAGACCTGCATTATAAAGAGTGAATCCACGATACTCTGTTATGAGTCTATCCATAATTTAATTTAATTTAGATTATAAAAACTGCCAAAAGTATATTTTTAATTTATAGCTCTTATAATGAATCGAAAATTATTAATTTTATTAATCTTTGTTTTAGTAATAACCCCAATCAATGCAGCTGAAGTAACAACTTTTGTAAATCCTGATTGCAGTTATAGAAGTTTAGAGAATTTTGTATTAAATACATCATCATCTTTATATATTGCAACTTATGAATTCACTAATCCCTGTATTGCAGAATTGCTTGAGAAAAAAGACAATACTAAAATCATCCTGTTGGTTGAGAATGTTCCTGTGAGCGGGATGAAATCTGATGAGAAGAAAATTCTCTGTGAACTGGAAAAAAATAATATTCGCGTTGTCCTCTATGATGGCGAGGGGTTTCATCACGCAAAATATATAATCAGGGATAATTCTTCTGTTTTAATCGCATCTGAGAATTTTGGTTACACGGGGTTTTCCAAAAATCCTTCTTTTGGAAATAGAGGGTGGGGTGCGGTTGTTAAAGATAATGAGATTGCGAATGATTTTCTAAAAACTTTTTTTGATGATTTAAAAATTTCTAAAGAGTTTGTGTGCAAACTTGATAATTATAATACCACTTGCAATCCAGAGGTCGGAGATTATAGTCCTGGAATTGAACCTAAAGAATTCAGTAATCAGGAAGTTTATTCAATCTTTGCTCCGAATGCAACCGAAGATGTTCTTGAATTAATAGACTCAGCAAATAAATCAATTTATATCCAGCAGATGTATATTTACAAATATTGGGGTTCAAGAAAAGATGGTTCTGTTGATGAAACGCCGAACCTTTTCCTTGAGAAAGTTATAAACAAGTCGAGAGAAGGGGTTGATGTTAAAATTTTGCTTGACAGTTATTGGTATAATATTGATAAGAAAAATCCGGTGAGTAATTATTACACCGTAGAATATATAAATCAGGTGGCGGAAAAAGAAAATTTAACTCTTGAAGCGAGACTTATTAGTCTTGATAAAACAAAACTGGAGAAAATCCACAATAAGGGAATGATTATAGATAATACAACAGTTTTAGTCTCCAGCATCAACTGGAACGAGCATTCGCCAAAAAATAACAGGGAAGCGGGGGTTGTTATAAAAGGAGATTCAGCAAAATATTACACAAAAGTATTCTTCTGCGATTGGAATGGAGAAATCCCCTGTATAGATAATATTCCCGGAGAAATAATTAAAACAGACACCAATCAAAGTCCTATAATTGCGTTTTTTATGAATTTAATTTCATTGATCCTATCTTTATTTGAGTAATATTGATTTATCATAAGTTTTAAAGTTTAATTATGGATAGTACTGAAGTAAAGGATATTGTTATTTCGTGGTTTGCTTTGAGTCTGGCGTTTATGATTGCAGTGAGAATGGTTTCTTTAGAGTATTTCCTGATATTTTTGTTTATAGTTGCAGTTTCTTTTATAACTCATGAACTGGCTCACAGACAAGTTGCAAAGAGATTAGGGTTTAATGCAAAGTTTGAAATGTGGCCTATGGGTTTGTTGATTGCAATTGTTTCTTCTATGGGAGGATTTATATTTGCCGCCCCGGGTGCAGTTGTAATCTCAGCAGGCATTGTTAATAGCAGAAGAAATCTGGAGGAAGCCAGTTTTAAAATTTCTGCTGCAGGTCCTGTTGCAAATATTGTTCTTGGCGCAATTTTGTTGTATTTAGTGTTTATATTTAATTCGCCTGTTTTGTTTCTTGCCGCCCAGATAAACATCTGGCTCGCACTTTTTAATTTATTGCCTTTCCCTCCATTAGACGGCTCAAAGATTTTTTATCACAATCCTAAAGCATGGGTATTTATTTTTTTGGTGGCAATCGGATTATTCGGGTTTATGAATTTTATTTAGGATTTGTTAATTGTTAATATACCGGATTAGTTTTTTTAAATGATTTATCTCAAAATATGTCAGTAAATAGTAAGATTTTTATCAAGAATGTACCAGCATGAAATTCCATAAAATTTGATTTAGTTTTCACAAAATAGTTGTTAAATTAACCGATTTTTCATTGAAATGTTATTATATATTAAATATACTTAATTATGGTTAATACAAGAAGAGGACAAGTTTCCTTAGAATACCTGATGACTTATGGTATCGCAATAGCAATAGTGGTAATAGCAATAGCAGCGCTTTATTCAATGGGTGTATTTTCACCAAGCAGTTCAACAG
>CAZLSF010000086.1:0-3608 GCA_964562245.1 uncultured archaeon
TGATGACGGTATCAAAGAGCTATACTCAAATAAGAATTTTGAATTTGTAAATGGAGATATAAGAAATATCTCTAATATAGTAGAATCTATAAAGGGTATTGATGCTGTTATTCATTTGGCGGCAATTGTGGGGGATCCTGCTTGCGCAGCGGACCCAAGAGAAACCTTAGAAATAAATTATTTAGCAACAAAAATGATTGCAGAAACCTGCAAATATTTTCAAGTTAATCGGTTTCTCTTTGCATCAACTTGCAGTGTATATGGCGAAAGTTCCACTCCAGATGCAAAATTGACTGAGAATTCACCATTGAATCCTATTTCATTGTATGCTGAAACAAAAATAAATTGCGAGAAATTACTTTTAGAACTCAAGGATGATAATTTTTCACCACTTCTTTTAAGAATGGGTACTTTATATGGATATTCACCAAATATGCGTTTTGATCTGGTTGTGAATTTATTAATAGCAAAAGCAATATTCGATAAAAAAATAACTATTTTTGGCGGGGAGCAGTGGAGACCTTTTTTACATATTGAAGATGCTGCGGACATATATATAAGATATTTAGAGATACCAATAGAAAAATTAAAAACCAATATTTTTAATATTGTTTCAGAGAATTGCAAGATTGTAGATATTGGAAAGATTATTAAGTCTATTTGTCCTGAAGCGCAACTGGAAATAAATAATCAGATAATAGATAAAAGAAATTATAATGTATCCTTTGATAAAATGTCTAATACTTTAAATTACAAACCAAAAAACAAAATAAGTGAAGGTATAATTGAAATTAAAAATATTATTGAAAAAGGAATAATTAAGGATTATAAAGATGCTAAATATCGCACCCATTAACTTCAAATTTAAAGGAGTATAAAATTATTATAATTTCAGTTTTTGGATTGGGTAATACAAGTCTTCCTTTAAATTGTATTTTTGCGCGACATTTCAAAATAATAAAAGTACATATAATTTAGGTAATGGCTCTGATAAGACGAATGTAAGGGAGATCAAGACTTGAGGATGATTTGCTGATTACGAATTTTGAAGATATAATAATTCAGACAGGGATTAAGTATTTTAAGTTTATCGATATACTCAGGACTCTGTCCTGATGGAGTCTTTTATTCAAATATCAATAAATATTTTTTTAGTGAATACATCTATAAAATCTTAAACAAAAAGAAACCTTTATTGCTAAATTTCTCTTCAACCCTGAATTTTCCAGAACTAAATATTTCCTGTAATTTTGAATTACTTTGATTTAATCCAAAGTCTTTAACACAACTACCATCAAGTATCAGATATTCATAATTGTGTTTTTTTAGGAATTTATAATTATTGTTAATAGTATCATTTAATGCTAATTTTTGGTAATTTTTAATTTCTTTAATCCAAGGATAATCCATTTTATCCATTCCTATAACACTTTTTTTCTTAATATGCCCGCATAAAGGAAATACTTTAGTGTTTGGAGAGAGTTCTTTCAATCCAATATACCCTTGAATTTGTTCATTAGAAACCCATCCAACACCTGGAGGCCATTGGGAGGTTTCAACAACATACTTTGGATAGGCGGAAGTCACTAAAATACCGACAAATATCAATGAAAGTATTATATATGAAATTGCTTTATCTTTTTTTGTTGAATTATAAATCAAAATTATACCCCAGGCAACCAAAACCACTACAGGAATTGCAAAAAACACCCAGAACCTGTGAGGCATTAATTTATAAGGCAGGGCATTCCCTTCCACACCAAGAAATCCAATAATCACCCAGAGTAATGAAATCAGCAAATATTTGTTGTGCGAAGTGATTAGTTTCTTTCGATAATATAACAGCATAAAAACAGAAAATAATAATAACACAAAAATCACAGGACCCAGTCCTGTTGCCTGATCCATTTTTGATACTTCAGGCGCAATTGCGAAGTCTTGCAGTCCATAAACAATACCTCCTGAAGTATCTTCAGTAGTTCCGCCTTCAAAGAAAGAAATTTTAGCGCCCATAGCCCCCAATACACCATCAAACCCTCTGAAATTTATTTCAGGTATCCAATAAATGGATAATCCGAGAGATAATCCGAGGAGACCTCCTAAAAATAAATATTTTATCTCTTTGTTTTTAAATACTTTGATTATATTAAATTTTAAATCTTGTTTTAATAATTGAATCATAAACTCAACAAAAAAGTAAGTGGCGTAAAATATACCAAATACTGCGGCTACCGAAGGTTGTGTTATTAAAATTGTGGAGATTGTTAGAATTGCAATTATCAACCATTTTTTGTTTTTTTCTTCCTTCATCCTCTCAATTGAATATAATGCAGGAAACCATAATACCATAGCAAGTGTCTGCGCCCAGATAAAATGATTCATAAAGCAGGGAAGAACTGCGAGTAAAAAAGTTCCTGTTAAAGCAATCTTATCTGATCTGGTGAATTTTCTCAGCCAGATATAAGCAAAAGGAAGACCTAAAGTTATCAGCAAAACATTGAAAAATTTAAGAACCCATTGTATTGATTCAGGATTTACCTGATGAAGTACACCCATCAAAGTAGAATAAAAAGGAGGGTAGGGTTCAAGATAATGAATTGGCATATGTTCCGGCTGAAAATAAGTATGTTCAATTGAAACATATTTTGCTGCTATGGCATGACCCCAGGAGTCATCATCTTCAAGATAAGGATAACTAAATGCGCCTGTAATATATACTACAAAAAAAACCAGAGTTATTAACCCAACAATCAAATAATTTTTATAACCGATATTTGAAAAATTCAATTTTAATTTATTTTGTTTTATATTTTCACCAAGAGAGTATATAGGAATGATAATAGAAATAATTAAAAAAACATACCAAAATAATCCATGAATCAAACTTAAAGGAATACACAACAAAACAAAAGAACTTAAACCCAGACCAATTAAGAATATTATTTCTTCAATTTTATCTCTAAATTTATCCAATTTTAATAATTTCTTTGTTGAGTACCCTAAACCAAAAATAACTGTAAAGAAGTAAAGTATAGTTAGGAGTTCCATTATTTAATTTTATAAAAATTAAACTATTGTTGTAAATCGATTATAAATATGGGTATGTCAAAAAAAAGAGTTATTGCATTAATTCCAACCAAAAATGAAGAAGAAAGTATAAGAAGAGTAATAACTCAGGTAAGACCTTATATGGATAAAATTCTTATTGTGGATGGACACTCGAAAGATAAAACCGTGAAAATAGCAAAGAAGGAAGGTGCTGAAATTATATTTCAGGAAGGCAAAGGTAAAGGAATGGGTTTTCAGACTTTCCTGAAAAAATATCCAATCAAAGAAGATGAGCTCTATATAATGCTTGACGGGGACGCAAGTTATCCTGCAGAAGATATACCAATATTTTTGGAAAATCTAAAAGAATATGAAATAGTTTCAGGAAAAAGAAAAGGCGTAAGATTTAAATTAAAGAATATAATCCATTTCATCGGTAATAAAATTATCAGTTTATTGGGGTTTTTATTGTATGGAAAATATATAGATATTTGCACAGGTATGTGGGGTTTTAGAGGAAATGTTTTGAAAAGTATGAAAATTTCTGCAAAGGGTTTTGA
>CAZLSF010000087.1:0-3282 GCA_964562245.1 uncultured archaeon
CATAATCATCTATTTGTAAACCTTTATAAAATTGACCTTCTCCATTTATAATTTCAAATCCTGAAAATCTATTACCTGTGCTGTCAGGGAAACTCCAATTAGGAATAGAAACACCAGAAGCATTAAAAGTTCCTGGACCAATTTCTCCGGGATGATGTCCTGGATTTGGATAATTCCCGTATGGTCCTGTTGAATAAGCCGCAAATATTGCAGAGCCAATGCAGATTATAAAAGTTAATAAGATTCCTAAGGTAAGTTTCTTATTTTGTTTAGATATCATAATTATTTAATCTTTATATATAATAACAAATATCTAACTAACAAACTCTTTCATTTTATCAAAAAAACCCTTTGTTGTTTTTAAATTATCTCCAAAAATTTCCTTCAAAACCGCTTCCTGTTTTGCTGGAAGGTTTTTGGGAATCTCAACTATGATTTTAACAAGTTCGTCACCTCTTTTATGAGAATGAATATCTGGCATACCTTGTCCTCTCAATCTAAACACTGTGTGGCTTTGTGTTCCTTTAGGCAATTTAAGTTTTGCGGTTCCATCTATTGTGGGAACTTCAATATCTCCTCCGAAAATCGCCTTTGATAAATTGATGGTAATTTTGCAATACAAATCAGTACCTCTTCTCTCAAATATTTTATGTGGTTTTATATGAATCACCACATATAAATCACCAGGCGGACCTCCATTGTAACCGGCTTCTCCCTGACCCGCGACTCTAAGATAAGAATCCTCATCAACACCTCTTGGAATTTTAATTTCTATTTTTTTATTTTCTTTTATCCTACCAGTCCCATTGCATTTTGGACATTTTTCAGAAATTATTTTTCCAAGACCCTTGCACTTATCACAGGTGGTAATAAAAACAGTCTGCCCGAAAGGAGTTCTCCGTACTTTTCTAACTTCACCCGTGCCACCACAAGCATCACAAGTTTTTAAAATCCCATCTTTTGAACCTGTGCCTTTGCAGGCTTTGCATGCCACATGAATAGAAATTTCTATTTTGGTCGTCAACCCTGAAAAAGCCTGCTCAAGAGTAATATCTAAATCATATCTTACATCAGAACCCTGCTTTGGACCTTTCTTTCTGGTTCTCCCGCCCCCGGAAAACATATCAAAAATATCTCCAAACCCAGAAGCCCTGAATAGGTCCTCAAAATTAACACTCCCAAATCCTCCGCTGGAATCATCAAATCTAAAACCTTCACCCCCAGTTTGGTCGTATTGGGCTCTTTTCTGTTTATCCCCTAAAACCTGAAAAGCTTCATTTATTTCCTTAAATTTTTCCTCGCCCGCCTTTCCCGCAATATCTGGGTGATATTTCCTGGCCATTTTCCTAAATGCTTTCTTTATCTCATCCTGGCTCGCATTTTTGTCAACACCAAGAATTTTATAATAATCCTTTGCCATTATTAAATCTCATTGATAAATTAAATAATTATTATGTCAGAATTAAAACTAAAAAACAAAATTTTCAGACCAATCGAAAAAAAAGGAGAAATCAGGATGTATTGCTGCGGACCCACTGTTTATGATTACGCTCATATAGGGAATCTAAGAACATATATATGCGAAGATATTCTTAGAAGAACCCTTGAACTAAACGGGTACGAAGTCAAACATGTAATGAATATCACGATTATATATTTGGAACTTGGGTTAATGAAGCCCAAGTACGAAGTCAAACATGTAATGAATATCACTGATGTCGGACACCTTACAAGCCAGGCTGACGAAGGCAATGACAAAATTAAAAAAGCCGCTTTGGAACAAAAAAAGTCCGCATGGGAAATTGCGGAATTCTACACTGAATGTTTTCTAAAAGATACTGAAACCTTAAATATTTTAAAACCGCACATAATGCCAAAAGCCACAGAACACATTAAAGAAATGATTGAACTTATAAAAAAAATTGAAGTTAAAGGATATACTTACAGAACTGATGACGGGATTTATTTTGATACTTCAAAATTCAAAAAATACGGTGAATTAACAGGTAGAACTTTTAAACAATTAAATAAGTATCTTAAAGCCGGAACGAGGGTTTGCTACAACCAACAGAAAAAAAACATAACTGACTTTGCCTTGTGGAAATTCTCTCCTGAAAATGAAAAAAGGGAAATGGAATGGGATTCGCCATGGGGTATTGGCTTTCCCGGATGGCATATAGAATGTAGCGCGATGTCTATGAAATATCTTGGGAAAACAATTGATATTCATTGCGGGGGAATTGATCACATTTCAATCCACCACACAAATAAAATTGCCCAGAGCGAATGCGCAACCGGGAAAAAATTTGTGAACTATTGGATTCACTGCAATTTCTTGCTTGTTGAAGGTAAAAAAATGAGCAAGTCTCTTAAGAATTTTTACACCCTTCAGGATGTTTTGGATAAAGAGTATGGATGGAGAGAAATCAGATACCTTTTGATGTCAGGACAATATTCCCAAGAATTAAATTTCACTCTTAGAAATTTAGAAGGAATAAAAACAACAATTAAAAAATTTGAAGAGTTCATGACAACTTTAAGAGATATTGATTTTAAAAAAAATTGTGTTGATCTTGAAAATATCATAACTAATTCAAAAGAAAATTTCCTGAAAAATTTGAATAATGATTTAAACACCCCGGAAGCGCTTGCGGTTGTTTTTGATTTTATAAATAAAATGAAATACCCACCGTTCGCTCCGCTCACTTCGCAGCAAGCTGCGGGGTATCTTTTAATTGGAATTCATGAAGTTTCAATTGACTAATTTTTCCGCCCTGTTTCTTTACATATTTTTTCACTTCTTCTAATCCTCTACCATCGCCTACTGAGTCTATATGTCCTCCATCACTCCAGAATTCCCCGCCCCACAATTCTTCTTTTAATTCTGGGAATTTCTTAAAAACCTGAATTGCAAGAATACTTTTGCAAATCTGCATTATTCTGGAAGGTGAATACAATCGTTTTTCTCTGAAAAACGGTGCATCGTTTCTGAAAGAAACGAATGTCTTGGAGCTCCTTCCACAACAATATGAAGATGATTGCCATCAGCTCCAAGAGCATCAAAATTGAGATAATAACGTTCTTCTATACCTTTGCAAACTATTTTCATGAATTCAAATATTTTATCAGTTAACAGATTCTTTCTGAATTTTATTACAAAAACCATGTGATATCTGATGCGATATGTGCAATAGGATGCGTGACGGACTTCCATAACTCAGAAAGAATTATTAATCATTTATCGCAGCAAGCTGCGGGGTATTAAACCCATTGGGGAATAAA
>CAZLSF010000088.1:0-3272 GCA_964562245.1 uncultured archaeon
TCCTAAAAGAATAATCAACTCTGCCTTTGGAGACTTTTTCTTCAAGTACAACATCGTCAGATTTTATATCCCAGCCCAATGCCTCAAAAAGAGGCTCAATAAACTTTTTTTAGTCATTTCTTCGTTATATTTTTTAAGTTTCTTTTCTTCTACAACCTTATTATATTTTTCAATAAGTTCTTTTATCTATTCTTTAACTTCCATAAGTTAAATCCTTCTAACTTTATTAATTCTTTAAAGAACCCGTAAATAGATGACATACCCAGTTGATTTAATAAGACAAATGAAAGAGATTTTAAGGAAGTTGGAATTCATTTAATTTTTTCCACAGCAAGTTTTACATCTTCTTTCATTATTGTTTTTCTTTCCGCATGCCTCGCAAATTTATCCGCGGATTTTATAATTTTTTCAAATTCATCAAGCAAGTGATCTGAAATTTCGAGCGCTGCTTCCTTACTTATTCTTTCCGCGCCAAGTTCTTTTGAAAGTCTTAGAATTGTGTACAAAGGAAGTTCTGGTTTCTTTTTCCCGAACATAATTATCTAATCAGAAAATAGGAGAATAAAGAATATCCTATTTTAATCAGAAAATAGATAAATATTAAGTTTACACCCGGGTTGCTGAACCCGTAAGAGAATAATATGAGGAAAGGTATTGCTAAATCAACCAGTGAATATATTTTTAACAATATTATCAGAGGAGGCAATATTTGAATAAATGTAGTGATTCCCCTCAAAAGAATAATTAAAATTATTATAACTGCAAACAGGTTATCTGAATAACTCATCATGAGCAGAACTCCAATTATCAGATCTATAAAACCCATCAAATAGTAAATTAGCATAATATATAGATTCAGGGGAATTAGTATTTTGGTAATTTATAAAATTATTTTAATTCAATTATGCTTCAGTAGCTCAGCAGGTAGAGCATCTGGCTGTTAACCAGGAGGTCGAAGGTTCGAGGCAACCCTTTTCTATATATAAATTAAAAAGGTCTGCACCCCAAAAAGGATGCAGATTGGTAGAAAGGAATTCGGAAATCCTTCCTGAAGCGTATTTTTAAAAATATAAAATTCCCAAAAAATAAAATCAAACTATTTTTTCTTTGTTTTTTTACCTCCCTTAACTTCTTTTTCTAGTTTTACATCTTTGAGTTCTTCAAATTCCACCCACATTATTAATAATCCTGCTAAAATCAGGACCATCCCGACAGAACCCGCAAGAAGCACTTTTAAACTGAATAAAGAGTCTTCTAATCCCGCAAGTCCAATTGAATTATGGAAGACGTACCAGGCAATTCCCGATATTGTAATTAACAGCCCGATTATCAATTTTACTATCGTGTTCATATATAATATAGGTATTTAATTATTTTGGTTAGTTTTATAATGGTATTTAATAAATATTTGAAAGAGATCTGGAAGATACCCAAGAAAAATGAGGTTTATAAAGAGAGATTAATAAGATTCAGGAAAGAAAATGTTGTTGTTAAAATAGATAGACCAACACGGTTAGATAGGGCTAAAGCATTAGGTTATAAGGCAAAACAGGGATTTGTGATTGCAAGAGCGAAAATCAAGAAAGGAACAAGAGTAAGAAAAAGAATAACAAAAGGAAGGAAACCATCAAAATTGGGTACAAGAATACCTGCAAAAAAGAGCAAACAGGTTATTATTGAGGAAAGGGTTGCAAGAAAATTCCCAAATCTTGAGGTTTTAAATTCATACTGGGTCGGAGAAGACGGGAAAAGCAGCTGGTATGAAATAATCATGGTTGATAAAAACCACCCTCAAATAAGAAATGACAAAGATATTAACTGGATGCTTGAAAGACAGCATAAAGGCAGAGTTTTCAGGGGAATGACCTCAGCTGCCAAAAAATCAAGAGGTTTAAGTCGCAAAGGAATTGGCGCCGAAAAGATAAGACCAAGTGTTAGGGCAAATAAAACTCAAGGAAAATAATTATTTTTATCTGTGCTTCCAAAACCCCCGCGATTGCTTTTATCAAGTAATTTTTTGTCATGGATTACATTCAAATCAGGTTTTTCAAATCTTAAAAACACAATCTGCCCTATTCTTTCACCTTTTTCAATAATACTCTCATTTTCTCCAAAATTGTACAAATTTAGTTTTATTGAGTCTTCTCTCCCGCAATAATCAAGGTCAATAATACCCACAGAATTTAGCATTATCAGATTTTTCTTGACAGGGAGAGAACTTCTTACAAATACAGAAGCAAATATTTTTTTATTGTGAAGTTTAACTATTATTCCTGTATCTATTAGTTTACTTGTTTTAGGCGGTATTTTCAGGGTTTCATTTGAGCATATATCATAACCTACAGAATCATGTGTTTTATAACCAACATCTTTAATTCCTTCAGGTATATATATCATTCCTTCATCCATAATTAAAAATATGCTCCCGCCGGGATTCTCAAATTTTCCTTTCTTTTTGGTGGAGATTCATTCGTTGCTTCGCAACGATGCACCGTTTTCTTTGAAAACGAGTGTTTCTTTCAAGAAAGAAAAAGTTCCTTTGAACCCGGGTCACCGGCTGTCTCCATGTCATAGACTTGGCGTCTCATACCTTTCTAAAGGTTACTTCGAAAGGCCGGGATCCTTGACCGAGCTAGACTACAGGAGCATAAGTATCTAAGTTATAATTTTTTAAAGGTTGATAAATGCATTTTAATTAAATTATAAACTATATATATCAAAAACGATTAAATTATGAAATTTCTCTTGAACAGATCACTTATATTTTTTCTATTATCTCTAATTTTTATAGGCCCTACCTTCGCAAACAGTCTTGACTGTTCCCAATGTTCAGTAAACCAACAATGCACCTGCGAATTAAAACTTGATAATGGAACCTGCAAGAGCGGTCTGTGGATAGTTTTAAAAAGCGAAGGAAATTCATTGCAGATTCCAGTTATTGCAGGAATACCTCCAGCAAAAGTAAGTTTCACACCAACAGGTGAAGGAAAAATAAAAATAATGGGTTTTTGTTTCAGCACACCAATTCCCGTTATTTTAAAAAAGGAAATAGAAATCAGCGCTTCATTTCTTCAATGTCCGGCAACATGCAAAATCGGAGATTCTTGCACATGCACAGTAAACAATTGCACTGACGGTCTTTATATGATTGTCAACAAAGTAAACAATCCTGTTGATTATAATATTTATCCTTATTTAAGCACTATTGCAACTGACCCTTATATAAATATTTTCAAAGCAAAGGAAAATGGTACTGTAGGGATTGTTGCGGC
>CAZLSF010000089.1:0-3202 GCA_964562245.1 uncultured archaeon
ATAATAATTTTAAACGTGCAGAGCACCTCCCAGTCGATAAACAAAACAGCAAAAGTTTACTCCCTGATTCTTCTCCATCCAGTGAACTCAAAAGCATAATCTTCACTGCTTACCCTTGCTTTCTTCCGAATCTGGGGGATTCACAATAAAAACCACCTTTCAAGGCTGGACTTCGCAGTCAAATCAAAGAGGCTTTTACTGCTTTAAATACCTTCCGGGGCTTTCAACTCCCGCTAAGACGATTTCGGGTTACAAGCTACGCCTAACAGCCCAGTCTAGCTCTGCACAATAATAATTGTTAAAAGTATTATTAACTTGTTTTAATCAGAACATATCTTTCAGATAATAAGATTATGGCAAAGAACACACTTTCCAGGAATTAATTGAGATTACAAAAAAAGTATTTAGATAATTTGAAAAAGCGGAACAGAGATCAGGGATTATAAAAATGATGATGATGGAATTGTCAAAACAAATTGGCGATTTGGCAAATATATAAGGGTTTGAAAATATTATTTGAAAGAACGAGAGGAAAACCTCAAGTGTAAAACAACAAAAGAAGATATTGGTAATAACTTGCTGATATATTGTATTGCCTGACAAGAATAGTAGAACAATATAAAATTAATGTTTAAGAGGCACTTTGAAAGCGAGAAAAAATGAATTAAAATGTTTTGGCAAGAAACCTTTTTTAAAATTATCCGCAAACAGAATACCCGCAATTTTTGCAGATTTTACACCCCTCTTCCCTCACCAATTCTGTTTTGCATTTAGGACATAAATCTTTTTTCTTGGTTGCTTCATAGGAAGTTGTTTCTTTTTTTGGCTCAAGATTGGATTCGTATACACCTTTAATTGAATTTTGTCTGAAGACAGTTACATCTTTACACCCGAGTTTATGAGCCATTAAGATAGCATTCTTAACATCTTCAACACTTGCATTTTCAGGCAGGTTGATTGTTTTTGATACTGAAGAATCTGTCCATTTAGTCACAGCAGCCAGAGCTTTTATATGACCTTCGGTGTTAATATCCGTTGCAGTAACAAATGTTTTTTTAATCTCTTCAGGCAAATCTATTTTTTGGATACCCCCGTTATTTTCACAGATTTTTTTTATTAATCTGTCGCTGAACAAGTTTTTTGATTTCATTATTTTTTCAAAAACAGGATTTACATAATAGAAAGTGCCTATAACAACTTTTTTCTCATAAACAAGCGCGAATGAAGGTTCAACTCCTGAAGAACAACCAGCTATCATTGAAATTGAACCTGTTGGGGCACATACAATTGTAAACCCGTGACGGATTCCATATTTTTTTATATCTTCAGTAAGTTTATTCCATTTTGCATCATTTTCATCAACTTTAATTGGAAGTTTTCCTTTTGGATAACTACTTATTTCATAATAAGGGAATTTTCCTCTTTCTTTTGCAAGTTCAATTGAGGCGACTTTGGAATAATAATTTAGTTCTTCCATTATTTTCTCTATAAATTCAAGTCCTTCTTCTGAATTATATGCAATACCTAATTCAAACATTGCGTCCGCAAGACCCATTATACCCAACCCGATTTTTCTTGTGTTTAAACTCATCTCTTCTATTTTTTGGAGAGGGTAGTTATTAACATCAATTACATTGTCAAGGAATCTCGTTGTTCTATTAATCACTTTCCTGAAACTTTCAAAATCAAATTCAGGATTTTCACCTCCTTTTATAAAAGTATTTATGTTAATACTTCCAAGATTGCAGGATTCATAAGGGTAAAGAAGGACTTCACCGCAGGGATTAGTGGTTTCAATAGGTCCGAGTGATTCAAGGAAAGGATTGTTATCATTTATATTATCTCCGAATACTACACCTGGCTCTGCGGATTCCCATCCTTGATAGGTGATCAATTCAATAATATTTTTTGGGTCCGCATATTTTACAACTTCTTTGGTTCTTGGATTTAACAAAGGGTAAGGTTTTCCTGAATTATAATATTCCCAAAATTCAGGTTTTATAAATACCGAAATGTTGAAATTAGTCAGTCCCTGATTTTTCTTTTTTGCCACAATGAATTTTTCAATATCAGGATGGTCTATGTCAAGTATTCCCATATTTGCTCCTCGTCTAATCCCTCCTTGTTTTATAACTTCCGTCATTTTATCAAATAAAGATATGAATGATATTGGTCCCGATGCAACGCCGGAAGTGCTCCTTACCTGATCTCCTTCAGGTCTTAAATGCGAGAAATTATAACCAACCCCGCCCCCGGATTTAAAAATAATTGCAGCTTCTTTTAAAGCACCCATAATGCTTTCTATAGAATCTTCCACAGGAATTACAAAACAGGCGCTTCCCATTCCAAGCACTCTTCCGAAATTAGCAAGAGCCGGCGTATTTGGCAAAAATCTTTTTTCAGTCATTAAATCAAAATAATATCTTATTTCATTTTCATATTCTTTGAATTCTTCTTTTTCAATTAATTTTATCAACTCAGCAAAACCAATCTTCATCTGATGGTTCTTGTTAAATCGGTCATAAAGTCTTTTCAATGCTTCGAGATGGTATCTATTTAAACTGTATTCTCCAATTTTTAGTTTTCCTTCAGATTGTTCAGGATTGAATTCTTCAAAAGGATTTTCTTTTGACTGCATGTTTTTATCAAATATTTTTTCATCATATAAAATTGAAGGCAGTGTCACATGGATGGAAACTCTTTTGAATAAATCTTTCGGGGTTTCTTTTATCTTTCCTTTTTCATCTTTTTCAAGATATCTTGCAACCATAACGCGGAGGGCGTTAAGGTCAAATTTTTTATCAACTTCATCAATTTCTTCTTTGTTCAAAATTCTTTCTTTTTCTTTCCTAATTTCTTCCATTTTTTTTCTGTATAAAATATAACTTTTTGCAACTTCAGGAAGGTTGTTTTTAATCAGGACATTTTCAACGATATCTTGTATTTCTTCAACATTTATAATTCCTTCAACTGTTTTTAATTCAAGAATAACTTCTTCAGTGATTTTATCCACCAATTCATTTTTCCCCACAGATAAAAATGCTTTGTAAATGACATTTCTTATTTTGTCTCTACTAAATGATACGATTTGACCATTTCTTTTTTTAACTTTTGAAATCTCCATTCTTTATTTTATATAAATATTTAATTAGAAACAAAATAGATTTGTAATATCCCAAAATAATTTCACCCCCAAAATACC
>CAZLSF010000090.1:0-3177 GCA_964562245.1 uncultured archaeon
CAGTGGGATTCTTCTCAACAGTTGTTTTTGTTTCACTCTCAAAAATAATTCTATCTCTTTCTCTTGAAACTTTTTCTTCCAGCAACATCACAGCTCTTTCTATCAAATTATCCCTTAAGAACTCTTTCTCAATATCTTTAAAAATTATCGTGCAGGTTTCTCCATTGCAGACAACTGCTTTCGCAACAGGTATTTTAACTTCTCCAATATACTCACAGGGAAAAGTAATTTCGCAGGAAGTTAAATAATAATCCCTGATACCAAGTTTATATTCTTTTAAATATCCGCTCAATTTTTTTATGAGTGTTAAAACATATCTAGATAAATCCTTGTCGCCGAAAAGACTAATATACATTCGGTTTGCAGAATAAATCGCGGAAACAAAATATTCCTCCTTTTTCAATTTCGCCTTGATTTCCAAAAAAAGTTTCTCCTCCAAATCCCTTGAAAACTTTATTAATACTTCTAATTGAGATTCCATAAATTAAAAAGTAAGTTTATAATTAATCTATTATTTCCTGAAATCTTTTGGGTGTGTTCTTTTAAAAAGTTCAATGTCCTGATTTGTTGTTTTCAACAAGGAATTAATAAAATTAGCATGTTGCCTGCTCCAAACCTCGTTCTTGCTGGATTTTGTATACTTTGCAATAAAATCAATGAATCTCAATCTTTCCCATTTTTCTTTTTTACTTCTCAAATTCATCACCTAAATAGATTAACCTATCTCTGACTTTAAATTCATCAACAAAATTAATCAATTTACTTTTATTAATTTTTTCTTTAAATTCCTGGTATAAATATCTTACATCTTCATAATCTTTCTCAGAACCTAAATAAAGTTTGAATGGTATTTGCAGTTCCGAAGTTGAGATATTTATATCAAATTCATTTAATACTAATGTCTTTCTGTTCTGAAAGGGTAAGAAATCATCATCTCTTTTAGCCAACTTTAATTTATATTTGGAAAAACCTGATTTTCTCTTGCGATTCTTATTGCATAAGTTTTTATAAATTCGTCTGCTTCATCTTCCCTGCAATTAATAATTTCAAATTTATTTTTTGAGATTAACGGAATTAAATTTTTAATATTCCCTTTAATAAATATATCCACATCCTCCGTTCCTCTTGGTCTGCCGAAAACAATAGCTATATAACCGGAAACTACAACATAATCTATTTTTGCATTATCCAAAAGTTTTACAAAATCCATAACAAATTTATCCAAATCCGATAATATCCTGTCAAATATAATTTTATTATCTTCAAATCTTATATCCCTAAATTAACTGAGTGAGTTTATAATTAACGGTTTATTTAATAATAACTTGATCTAATCTGAACTGCAATAGAACAGCTATTTTGTCTTTTGGGAGCTATCCAAAAGGAGAGTTTTCCTGTTCTGAATTGATATTAAATCTATTTAGGAATAAAATTATAAACAACTTACTAAATACTAAAAAATTTAAATAAAATTAAAATTCATTAAAATTGGATTAATATCCCATTCCGCCCATTCCTCCAGAAGGCATTGGCGGCATGCTGGATTTTCCGGCTGTGATTATATCATCGATTCTCAAAATCATCTCTGATACATCTGTTGCTGATGAAATTGCCTGCACTTTTATTTTCGTTGGTTCCACAACCCCAAGTTTATCCATATCGTCTATTTTTCCTTCAAAAACATTTATTCCATATCCTGTATTTCCAGATTCATGTTTGCTTTTTGCTTCAACTAACAATTCAATTGCATCTTTTCCAGCACTCTCTGCAAGAGTTCTTGGGATTATTTCCAAAGCTTCTGCAAAAGCATTGATTGCAAGTTGTTCTTTTCCACCTACAGTGACTGCGTAATCTCTTAGTTTCTTTGCTATTTCTATTTCAACTGCACCACCACCATACACATATGATGAAAGTTCTAAGGTTGATGCAATTCCTAATACAGCGTCATCCATTGCTCTTTTTGCTTCATCAACAACATGTTCTGTTCCTCCTCTTATTAATATTGAAACTGCTTTTGGCTCTTTACATTCTCTTACAAAAACCATTTTGTCCTCGCCGATTTTCTTTTCCTCAACTATTCCAGCCATTCCAAAATCTTCTGGAGAGATTTCATTCACACTCGAAATTATTCTTGCTCCTGTAGCCTTTGACAACTTTTCCATGTCGCTTTCTTTTACTCTTCTAACTGCAACAATCCCATATTTTGCCAAATAATACTGAACCATATCATCTATTCCTTTCTGGCAAAATACTATCTTTGCCCCGCTATCTTTTATTTTTTCCGCAATATTTTTAAGCATTTTTGATTCCTGATCTGCAAAAGCCTGCATTTTCTCAGGGTCTGTTATTGAAATTTTTGCATCTGTTTCTGTAGATTTTACTTCAAGAGCAGCATTGATTAAAACAATTTTCGCATCTTTAGTGATTTTTGGCATTGCTGAATGAACAATTTCCTTGTCAATTACTATTCCTTTTATAAGTTCTGTATCCTTGACTGAACCTCCTTGCTTTTTTTCTATCTGAATATCTTCTGGATTAATCACAATTTTTCCATTTTCTGTATATGCAACGCATTTTATTGCCTCTACTGCTATGTCTGAAAGTTCATTTTTCGAATTCTCAATTCCTTTCCCGGTCATAGCTGTAAGAGCCACTTTCTTAAGATTTTCTGGATCACTCAAAGAAATAGTTTTACCGATAGTTCCAAGTGATTCTATTGTCTTACCCATTGCCAACCTATAACCTTTTACAATTGTTGTCCTGTGAATTCCCTGATCAAGCAAATCACCGGCTTTCTTCAAAAGCTGACCTGTCAAAACAACTGCTGTTGTTGTGCCATCCCCAACTTCCTGTTCCTGTGTTTTTGCTACTTCTCTGATCATCTTTGCTGCGGGATGCTGTATCTCCATTTCTTCAAGAATTGTAACACCATCATTTGTGATTGTTATATCTCCTGTAGAATCCACAAGCATCTTATCCATTCCTTTTGGTCCCAAAGTACTCCTGACTATCTCCGAAACTGAAATTGCAGCGCTGATATTTGCTCTCTGCGCATCTTTTCCTGTCTGTCTCAAAACATCGTCTGATAATACAAGTATTGGTTGATTATATTCGCTCATTTTCTCACCTAAATATAATTAGATTTTAAATTTTAAAAAGGGTGTATTACTCTTTATT
>CAZLSF010000091.1:0-3095 GCA_964562245.1 uncultured archaeon
TCCACTCCTGCATATCCAAATTGAGCATTATTTGATACGACTTGTTTGATAGACCCCATTGAACCTTCATTGCTGTGCAATATAGTTACATTTAATCCTTCATCTGCATAATATCCCTTATCTAATGCAGTGTAAAACGGAGCCCATATACTTAAAGGTGGGAAGGGCATCATCACCGTAACCTTTTCCATCTCTGAAGTTCCTGTATTTCCGCCATAGAAACCAATACCTATCACGGCAACTATTAAAACTGCTAAACCGATTACTCCGTACATCAATGTATTGTTTTTCTTTGCCATATTAATATTTAAACTACCTGTATATATAACCATGTGGTGAGGGAGACCACCACAGAAATCAATCCTCAAGTAGCCATTTCCACAAAGGAACAAACTTTATTTTCTTTCCATCAACTTTCTCTTCTCCAAAATAGTCTTCTGTAATTATTAAACCAGTTCGCAAATGAAATTCTTTCATAGATTCCAAAAGTCCTTTAATTTCCCTTTCTTTTGTCTTTTTATCCTCAATATTCCAGCAAACCTGAATTAACTGTTTTATTTTCATACCTTCTTTAATTACAAAGTCTGTTTCTGTTTTAGCGCTCTTCCAATAATAAATTTCTTTATCCTTTCGTTTAAGTTCAAGGAATACAATATTCTCAGCCAGTCTTCCTAAATCTTCTGAGAATTTGAACGATATGGCATTTCTTAATCCAGTATCTATGCAATAAATTTTTCTTGGTCTTGTTTGTTGTTCTTTCAGTGAAAATGAAAAAAATGAAACTTCAAATATTAAATATGAAGTGCGGAGATAAGATATATATTCTTTAATTGTATCTACACTAAATCCATATGTGTTTCTTAGACTATAATAACTCATAGTATTGGAAATATTTGTTAAAAGATAAATTACAAATTTTTCAAATCCTTTAACATCTTTTATTCTAAATCTCTTAACAATATCTTTGTACAAAATATCTGTAAAATATCGTTGTAAAAGATAAGTTCTCTGTTTTTCATTAATGTGCGCTATTTTCGGAAATCCTCCAAATTTTAGATATTTATTAAAATATCTTTTTACAATTGGTTTTTTTGAAGAATACAATATTCTATTATCCACTTCAATTTTAAACCACTTCAAATATTCTTTAAATGAAAATGGAAACATATCAAAGGTTATATTTCTTCCAGTGAGGGCTGTTGCAAATTCCGAGGATAATAAAGAAGCATTAGAACCGGTAATTATAAATTTTATATTTTTCGATTCATATCTTCTTCTAATCCATTTTTCCCAATATTTTATTTCCTGTATTTCATCTAAGAAAAAATATATCTTGCCTTTTGGATTATTAATTTCAATGAAATATTGGTATATTTTTTCCAAATCATTTACTGTTAGATTAATAAGCCTTTCATCCTCAAAATTTATATACAAAATATTTTCTTCAGGAACATTTTTCAATTTTTTCAGGAGTTGCAGCATTATTGTTGATTTTCCGGATCTTCTGACCCCTGTAATTATTGATATTTCATCAATATTCATAAATTTCAGCAAATCAGAGAATTTTTCTCTTTCTATAACTTCACTTAATTTAACTTCTTTGGTACTCTGAATCAATTCATTTACAAGATCTTTATTTACCATATATAAGTATATTTAAATATATATGGTATACTGACACATTTTCAGTATAAATCTTACTGTATACTGACACATATTTATAGAATTTTGCGCAGTATGCTTGACATAGCATAAGTTTAACTTTTATAAGAAATGAGTACTTTCATTTAAATAGAGTTAAACTTTTACTCTGCTAAATTTTAATTGGGGTTCATTAAAGAAATAAATATATACAATATTCTCTAATTCCAACAAATCTGCATAATTACTTTTTAACCCAACCTGTTTTCTTGAAGTCTTTTAAATCAAAAACTAAATATCCTTCTCTTTTTAATTTCTCTTTATTTTTAATATTCTTTGCTATTAACCCAAAATATTTATTTCCTTCATGAGAAACATGTTTTGCCTTTTCTATTAGTTTATGTATGATTTCTTTGGCTTTCTTATAATTTAAACTCTGCCATTTGCATTCAAAAAATCCAATAGCACTGTCACCAACGGCTACCAAATCTATCTCCACTTCCTCTCGCTTTTTGCCCTCACGATAATATCCCCACCACACTCCAATTCTACTGAAATTAAAAGGCAAAATAGATTTATTATCAATTAAAAATTCTTTACATATATTTTCAAAACTTTTTCCAACAAAAGAATTTAACTCTGATTTAATAATATTTATTACCTTATCTTTGTCATCCCCTTCAATATCTGACAGATTTGGGTTGATAAATTTGAACCAGAATCTGAAGAAATTGTCGTTAATAGTATAAAGAGTATTCTTTGTTTTAACTTTTTTTTCTGTAACCTTTGTCAATTTTTTGACAAATTTCAATTCCTGAAGGATTTTAAGATATTTAGGCAATTTGGTTACTTCAATATTTGTCTTTGTTGACAATTCACTCATTTTTATTGGTTTATCAGCAATGTTTTCTAATATTGTAATATATATCCCCGGTTCTCTTAATTCTTCTCTTAATAAAAATAGCGGTTCTTTATATAAAATTGCGTCTGCTCTAAGCATATTGTCTCTTACATTATTAATAATAGATTTACTGTCATCAAATTCAAGCAAATACATTGGTATATTTCCAATTATGCTATAAGCTTCTATTTTTTTATCTATATCATATTTAGGAAAAAATTTAAAACTATCTTTTATTTTCAAAGGATTAACTTCTATTTGTCCTGTTCTTCTGCCATATATCGGAGATTTATACCCCAACAATGATTCCATCATTGATATGGAAGAGCCAAGTAAAATGAGAAATATTTTTGAGTCTTTTAAATATTCATCCCAACCGAGTTGAAATAAAGATGGTATTGCATTATTTTTCTCAACCATATAAGGAAATTCATCTATGACAACAATCAATCTTTTGTTTGATTTTTCCTTTAGATAAGAAAAAAATTCTTCCCATGAATTTATCACCGGTTCCCGTTCATTAAAAAAATCAGCAGTTCTTTTCACAAGTTTT
>CAZLSF010000092.1:0-3057 GCA_964562245.1 uncultured archaeon
TGAATCAGAATTTACTTTTAATGTATCTCCTGAAATAGTGTATCCTACTACATCACAGATAACTTTAAATTTTGGATTTGAAAATAAAAATGATGCGCCCCTCAAAATTAAGAAAATCGAATATGGTTATCCTGATTACCTTGAACAAATTATGATTAATACTGGTTGCAGAGGAAGTGATATAAATAGAGGAGAAACAGGGAATTGCAGCCTTGGATTAAAAATAAAAAAATATCCTTCAACAGAAACAAAAGAAAATATTACAGCTAATATAACCTATACAACAACTCTCGAATATGATTTAGCAACAGGAAATTCAAAAGGAAGCAGGAAAATATACCGTAGATGGTATCCAATAATATTAGAATCAAAGGTGCTTGATGTTTCCTATGAATATGACTATTGCACCCATTGGGTAGAGGGTATGAGAGAACCTGTAGAATATTATTGTCCTGGCGGAGAAAACAGTGAATGTCCTTCAGGATGCGAGTGTATAGGTAAAGTTTGTAAGAGAAAAGAAGATATTAAGGGAGTGTCGGTAAATGTTATTATATACAATAAAGGAAATGAAGAGATTATACTGGAAGATTTAAAACTGGATGGCGCAACCTGCAGCGGCAGTATTCCGGCTGAAGGTAATATAACCTGCGGACCTTATATCAAAAAACCGGGAGAAAAAATTCAAATAAATATGGAATATCAGACAAGCGTAACCTTTAAGAAACAGATAATTTTCTCTAAATAAATCAATTAAAAAAATATAAAAATTAAAAATCATGAATGCATAAAACTTTCATTTTTGTTTTGAATCTCTCAGAATCAAAACATACCACCGCTTTTATATTCTTCTTTTCGAGTTGCTCTGCAAGTTCTTTTGTTAATTTGCCATCCATTAGAACAATAGAAACATTGTCAAGGTCGGCTGTCTTTAACACCTGTTTAATATCACCATAACTCATCTTGTGAATTTCATTAAGATTATTATCTAATAACCTGACTTCCTTTGTTCCAAGCATATTCTTTATCATTGGTTTTACTCTTTCCTTTAAATCATGTGGAAGAGTTGTTTTATTTTCAAATTGTTGTGGTTCTTTTGATTTAGCCACATTTTTCTTTTTTGTTTTTAAGCACTGGTAAATTTCCTTTTTTGTTAGCTCTTCAACTTCCTTTCCATCTGGCGCTCTCGCGATATAATCTATTTTTATTTCCTGATTTAATCTCTTTGAAATTAAATCGCCGCCGCGATCGCCATCAAGGAAAACAGTTACGGATTTATTCTTTACTATATCTTTTATCTGAGGTGAGGGTTTGCTGCCGCCAACAGCGATTGCATTTTTTATTCCATATCCTACTAAATTAACCACATCTGCTCTCCCCTCAACGATTATAATCTCTTTGTTTGTTAAAACCTCAGGACCTCCTGTTAAACCTCGATAGGTTTTTATTTCTTTTGTCCTGATATCTGAGGAAAGTTTATTTAAAGTTTCTTTTGTGTCGGGTATATCCTTATATAATTTCTCAAGAATTTCCCTGCTTCTCTTTTCAATGAAATTCCTCTTGCTGCTCCTTATATCTTCAATCTCTTCCAAAACCACTTTCGCAGTTGTATAACCTACCTTATCAATTGTCTCAAGAGCTGCCGCCAATAAAGCGCTTTCTGAAGTTGATAAATTTGACGGGATTATTATCTCCGCTATTGTTTTTTCCTCTTTGTTTTTCTTAAAGTGAATATCTATCCTGCCTATTTTACCGCTTTCCTGCAATTCTTTCAAATCCATTTCCTGTCCTAACAATCCTTCTGTCTGACCGAAAATTGCACCAATAATGTCAGTCCTCTCTACAAGAGATCCTGCTTCCAATGAAAGTTTTATAAGATATTTTGCATTTTCTGTAATTTTTCCCATAATTTATATAAAAAATGATAAATTCACGCAGAAAAATAGAAGTTGGTTATTACAATGTAATAACTTATAATCCTTTACAATCTTGGAAGTGTGAAATATCAAATTAGAAGATATTTCATTTTTTAGATTTTGACTTTGATTAATTCAAAAAGGTCGATTGTCCCTCCTCAAGAAGAAAATATTCTGTAACCCTAATTTAGAAGCGATTAGATTCACATAATTATCAGAATCATTCTCCGATAATTTAGCTCTCTGATCTGCTTCAATCAAAACCGTTGGAAGCCCGTAAGTTTTGCTCTGGGATGAAATTGTATAAATTAGTTCCGCAATTCTTTTTCCCTGAATTTCATCTCCTATAAACTCAACTCTTATTGGTCTGTCAAATTCCACGGTTTTCATATAAAAACAATTTATTTCTCCTTCCAGATTAATTATTTTTGTAATCTCACCTTTCTCAAGCATGTAATGAAGCAGATTCGTGTCTTTCGTTCGGGTTAATATATCTACAAGTTCCTGCTGGTTTTTAACACCTGCCTTCTTAACAACATTTTCTGCGATGTATTTGCAGAATGTAGAACTTCTTGAATCTTCAACAACTCCAGCAAGAAGACAATTCTCCTGCTTTGCTATGGTGCACAATTCTTCAAACAATTTATTGACTTCAAGATAATCAGAATAAACTGTGCTTTCAACGCTCGGAGCATCTGCGGGATTTACCAGCAAACTCCCATCTATCAAAAACAGATCAGGAGAATATTTTGAAATTGTTTCAATGCTTACAGTAAGTTCTTTTTTTATTCTTTGAAGACTCCAAAAAATCCTGAATTCAATATCTGAAAAAGATTCTTTAGAATAAATAATCTCCGGAACAGGATTCATGGTTGGGTAATATGCAACATCAGTAAGTTTATTTTTTTCATAATTAAAGATAATTCCTATTGCTCTTAAAAAAACAAAATCCATCAGATGACTTGATTTCTTTGTTAATCCTCCGTCTTCACCCCCTATTTTAATATTGCCTAATTCTACTTTTGATACATTCCAATATAATTCAGGAATTTCTCTCAAAAACACTGCGAGTTTTTTCTTCTCTATTTCAAGAGTTTTTATCTTATCGACTATTTTATTAAGTTCGTGTATTGAAACCATAATA
>CAZLSF010000093.1:0-2994 GCA_964562245.1 uncultured archaeon
TTATGCTGGGGTGGCCGAGTGGCTTAAGGCGCTAGCCTGCTAAGCTAGTTTCTGTAATGGATCCCTGGGTACACTCGTTCGTTGTTTTATATGAACAGTGCTATAATCGAATCCCAGCCCCAGCGTTTATTTTATATTTTATTATTTATATATTATGCTGTATTTAATCAATTTTAAAACTTATGAAGAAGGTTTGGGGGTAAGAGGTATAAAATTGGCAAATTTTATTGCAGAGGTAAGAGAAAAATTAAATGCTGATATCTGGGCGGCTCCCCAGTTTACGGATTTAAAAGAAATTTCAAAGATAGTCCCTACTTTATCTCAGCATATTGATCCTGTCACATTTGGTTCTCATACAGGTTCTATATTGCCTGCTTCAGTTAAAGATGCTGGTGTAATTGGCACTTTGATTAATCATTCTGAGAGAAGATTACCCTTAGATAAAATAGAAGGAATCATAAATATTTCAAAGCAGTTAGGTATGAAAACTATTTGTTGCGTTGCAGATATAAAAGAAGTGATGGAAATTGCGAAATTTTCACCGGATTATATTGCTTATGAAGACCCGGAGTTAATTGGTTCCGGAAGGTCAATATCACAGGAAAAACCTGAAGCAATTTCCAAATTTGTGGAAGTTCTAAAAGATATAAATCCAGAGATTATTCCTTTGTGCGGAGCAGGGATTGCAACTAAACAAGATGTGCAAAGTGCAAAAGAATTAGGTGCAAAAGGGGTGCTGGTTGCTTCAGCAATTGTTAAAGCCGAGGATCAGAAAGAAGCTTTATTAAATCTTATTTTGTAATAATCCACTATAACTTAACGAATTTGGTGCAATCTATTTGGAAATCCGACAGTAAGGTTTTAAAGATATGGTAATATTGGAGATGCCTAAAAATCCACCTTTAACATTAAGTCCTTCAGGCGGTGTTGATAAGATAATTTCAATATTATGTATTTTTTTGTTAGGTAACATGATTTGTAATGAAATTTTATCTCCGGGTTTTGTATTTTTTAGAATTTCTTGCAATGAATTGGGGTTGTAAATAGGTTTTTCATTTATGTAATATATTGTAGAACCCGGCAATATACCCGCTTTTTCAGCAGGACTATCTATAAAGATATTGGATACAGAAACACCGCAAGGTTGAGCCATTGATGAAATAATATAATATGAAAGAAAAAAGTATGAAACAGGATTGAAAATTATTATTAAACCAGTTATATAAAATAAATCTTTTTTATTAAGTAATCTTTTTATTTGCTTTTTTCTTAGAGAATAATATAAAATTGCGATTAAACATGCTATTGGATAACAAAAAGGTATTTGTAAAAAAATAAATGGAATGATGATATAAATTAAAAATTCATAAGAAAATACAGAAATAAATAAAGGTGGAGCAATTGGAGTTATAATTTCAATAGAACAAAGTTTAATTATCAGGTTAAAGACAAAAGGAACAATTAAAATGGCAAGTATTATTTTTAATTTAGTTGGCGCCAAAAATTCTTTCAAATCCATAAATATTATTTTCTATTGTAAATGTTAAGGCAAGGATAAGCTATCTCTATTTTGTTTTTCCTGTACTCTTTTGTCAATTCTTTCATAAATTCATGTTTTACCAGATACTGGCTGACAAAGTTTTTCACTCTTAAAATTATTGAAAATTCTATATTTGAATTACCGAAGTTGTTATATCTTATAAATGGTTTATAATCTTTGACACCACCCTCTACAGTTTTTAATATTTTTTTGGCAACTTTTACTGTTATTTTTTCTACTTTTTCAAGATCAGAATCGTAACTCACACCGCAATTAACTATGAAAGACATTTCTTCTGAAGGGTCATAATAGTTTGTTATAATCATTTCTGAAAGTTTTGCGTTTGGAACAACAACAAGGTTATTTGGAAGGGTTCTTATCTGTGTTGACCTCCACCCTATTTTTTCTACATGACCTTTTAATCCATTTTCAAGTTCAATATAATCACTAATTTTAATTGACTTATCTGTTGATATATAAAGTCCTGCAAAATAATTAGCAAGAGTACTTTGTAAGGCTAAGGCAACTGCAAGACCCCCTATGCCAAGACTTGCTATTAAAGGAGTTATATTCACATTAAAATAACCCAGTACAATGAAAATACCTATTAGGTAAATGAAGATATTGATCAATCCTTTTAAACTTAGGAAAACTGTTTTCTGGGCTCTTGAAGTTTTATCTTTTGTTGTGTAATGCATCACGAAAGTATCTACAATTTTTATTAAAGTCCATGTGCTGAGACCAACACCAGCAATAACGAATAAAGTTTCTATTGAGTTTTTGTAAGGAATAAATAATTTAAGGTAATTTATCGCATAATAACACCCAATTATCACAACACCTATGTAAATCGGTTTGTGACACGCTTCTAACAATTCATCATCCAAAGTGGTTTTTGTTTTTGCGGTTATTTTTATCACATATTGTTTAAGCGTAAAATAGAGTATTTTTGCGCAAATAACAGAACTAATTATAATTAAAATAGCATATAAGAAATCCTGAGGAATTAGATTTTTAAACATAATTAGTTATAAATTATACATAAAAAAGCAATAATTGCTTTGTTTATTTTTTTAGGAAGATTAATTATAGCCCCGTAGTCTAGCGGCCCATCTTTCTTCGGTAGATTTTAAATAAGGCGAGGAAAGGGTCAAGGATACTGGCCTTTGGAGTTCAAAGGAAAGAGCAAATGTTAAATTTGCGATGATTGAAGTTAGCCAGCGACCGCGGTTCGAATGAACCTTTTTCAGTATTATTGTTGAAAAAGGTCTCAACCCTTAGATAAAATGAAAACCTAAATTCGCTCGCGAATTTAGGTGCTGTTCTACCACAGAACAATTATGACGGGGGATTTAAAGAGAATGAGAATCCGCGCGGGGCTATAGTTTAAAAAGTATCGGAAAGACAAGAATCAACTCTAAAAAAGAACTATATCTTAGTACATTGTTATTATA
>CAZLSF010000094.1:0-2966 GCA_964562245.1 uncultured archaeon
ATACTCAAAGCAATAGAACCGGTGTTTAATATAGAGCTGGTATAGAGTTCACCTGAAGGCATTACAGGAACTAAATGTTCCATCATTCCAATCGCTGCTGTAACAGAATAACTTTCATCTATCCATAGAGACTGGTCACCTAGACCATATAGTCTAAGGAAAGCCCCGGAAAAGATAAGAAAAATCAATATTATCTTAAAAATATCTTTATTCATAAATTATATCTTTTTATGATAATTAGTGTTTTCATTCAGATTTTGAAAGAATCTTTTGATTTGTTATTAATAATATTTACCACTCTGTTGATTATAAATAAATATGCTTCCGGGTTTGTGAACTATAATCTATTAAATATGGATTTGTTCCTGTATATTTTAATTGCTATGGGAATAACGCAGATTTTAGTTGAAAAAAGTTTAAGAATAAGGCAAAAACAAACTTTTATTGATAGGAGTCAACAAACATTTTGATCCCTTCTTCTATTCCAATCATAGGTTTCCAACCTAAAAATTCTTCAATTTTACAGGTATCTGCCAAAGTATCCTGAGCATCCCCTTTTTGTTTTTCAGTATATATTATTTTCGCTTTCTTGCCAAGATTTTCTTCAATTATTTTGATTAAATTATTGATGTTTATTCTATTCCCCCCGCCAACATTGAAGACTTCTCCCACTGCTTCATTTTTTGCAGCCAGAAGGTTTGATTCAACAACATCAGAAACAAAAGTGAAATCTCTTGTTTGATTTCCATCCCCAAAAATTTCAATTTCCTTATTATTTGAAATTGCTTTAACAAATTTATGAATTGCCATATCAGGTCTTTGCCTCGGCCCGTAAACTGTGAAGTATCTTAATGATACTGATGGGACCTTGTAATTTTTAAAATAAAGATAGCAGAGATTCTCAGCGCTCAGTTTTGTAACCCCATAAGGAGATAAAGGTCTTAATGGATTTGTTTCTTTCATTGGCAAATTTGTATCTCCATAGACAGATGAACTTGAAGAATAAACAAACTTTTTAAGTTCTTTGTCTTTGTAGAATTCCAATAATGCCTGTGTTGCCAGGATATTATTGTTTGCGTAAATTTCGAAAGTTTTGCCCCAGCTTTTTCTAACTCCCGCCTGGGCAGCAAGATGGAAAACAAAATCTACTTCAGGAAAATCGTTTAGGTTTAGGATATCTTTTTCCAAGAATTTAAAATCAGGATTGTTTATAAAATTTTTCATGTTTTTTTCTTTAATTTCTTTACTGTAATAATCTGTAAAGCAGTCAATACCAATAACTTCAAATCCCTTTTCCAATAATTTTTCTGTTAAATGCGAACCAATAAATCCCGCACAACCAGTAACAAAGGCTTTCATAATTATTAAATGTAAATTAGTTATGATAAAATTATCCATAATTCTTCCGGTTTATAATGAAGAAGAAAATGTTCCTGTAATATATGAAGAACTGAAATCAGTTCTAGATAAAATAAATAAAAATTATGAAATTATTTTCATTGATGATGGCTCCACTGATAAAACTTTTGAAGTTCTTGAAAAATTGCATAAAAAAAACCCGAAAGTTAAAATAATCAAATTCAGAAAAAATTTTGGTCAGAGTGCTGCATTACAGGCAGGCTTTGATAATTGTAGAGGAGAAATTGTTGTTTCAATGGATTCTGATCTGCAAAATAATCCAAGGGATATTCCTAAGTTAATTGAAAAACTGGATGAAGGTTATGATTGCGTTTGCGGTTGGAGGCATAAGAGAGAGGATTCTTTTTCCAAGAAAGTTCTGTCAAAGATAGCTTCTTTAATGAGGAGACCGTTGATAGGAACAGATTTGCATGATTTTGGTTGCACTTTTAGAGTTTATAAAAAAGATTGCGTTAAGGAATTAGAACTATATGGGGAAATGCACAGGTATATTCCTCCAATGCTTAGGTGGAAAGGTTTCAGGGTTTCAGAAATGGAAGTAAACCATAGGAAGAGGTTACATGGAAAAACAAAGTATAATTGCAAAAGGGTTATGAAAGGTTTTGTTGATATGATAAATGTCTGGTTCTGGCAGAAATATTCCCAGAGACCCCTGCATATTTTTGGGGGTTTGGGCCTTGTTTGTTCATCCACTGGATTTTTTGTTGGTTTCCTGGCATTTTACTGGAGATTGTTTAAAGGCGTTGATCTTTCATCCACGCCATTGCCTTTATTTGCGGTGTTTATGGTGATGATTGGCATCCAGTTTTTTATATCTGGATTGATGGCTGATATTTCAATAAAAAATTATTATTCTTCCGGGAAAAGAAAGACTTACAACATTGAGAAAATTTTAGAATGAATTTCTATATATCATTGATTACAGTTAGGCATTAGAAATAAACAAATAAATTATGAAAGAAGAATTATTAGAATTGATTAGAAAAGGAGAAAACGAGAGAGTTGAATTCAAAGAAACTCCAAAATTAGATAATGAAATTGGAGAAATTGTAAGTGGTTTTTCAAACACAAAAAGAGGAAGAATTTTAATTAGAGTAACTGATTCAGGTAGAATTGTTGGAGTAACAATTGGGAAAAATACAATTGAAGAATTGGCAAATTACATAAAAAGAAACACAGATCCGCAAGGTGTTTTTATAAGAACAGGTAAGAGTAAAAGGGAAATAAAATATCTGCTTTTGGCTCAAAAGTATCCAAAAAGTATCCAAAAAGAGGGATTAAAATGAAAATCTTAATGCTAAACTATGAGTTCCCCCCGTTAGGTGGAGGAGCCGCAAATGCAACAAAACATATTTTGAAAGAGTTTTCCAGAAGAAATGATTTGAAAATAGATCTGGTTACAAGTTCTTCAAATGGTTTTGAGATTGAGAATTTTTCCTCAAATATTATTATTCACAAACTGGATGTTGGCAAAAAGGATATTCACTTCTGGAAATTCAAAGAAATTTTAAGCTGGATTTTTAAAACTTATTTTTATGTCAGGAAAT
>CAZLSF010000095.1:0-2934 GCA_964562245.1 uncultured archaeon
GGTTTTAACAATTCTCTTTTGATTAATTTTTTCTCGGTTTTTGGCTTCATAAATATACTGCGCAGAATAGAATTAAAATTGCATCTTGGTTAAAGTGAAAACCCGGGTTTATCTTTCTTTACCGCCTTGATTAACTTTAATGCATTGAACAACAATTATAATCCTTTACTATCTCTGACTGAAACCCCAGCTTTTGAAATATCCCAATATAAACCGGTTTATTTACAACTTAACAATATTTTCAGACTATTTCAGATTACTCAAATATTCCCTCACACTTGCTCCAAGTTTCTCTCTCCTCAAAGCAAAATCTATTGTGGCTCTTATATAATTAAACTTATCACCAACATCATATCTTTTACCATCAATTTTCTTTGCATAAATCTTCTGTTTTTCCAGAAGCAATTTCAAAGCATCGGTTAACTGGATTTCATTCCCATGTCCTTTTTCAGTTCTATGCAAACATTCAAATATCTCATGAGTCAAAACATACCTGCCAACAATTCCTAAATTTGATGGGGCATCTTCCCGGTTGGGTTTCTCAACCATATTCTTAATTTCAAGAGGATCTGTTTCAAGAACCTCAACAACACCATATCTATTAATTTTATTCATAGGAACTTCCTCAACCCCAATCACGCTGCAGTTTGTTTTTTCAAAACCATCCATTAACTGCAAGGTTACAGGTCTCCCATTTTTTATAATATCGTCCCCAAGCAATACAGCAAAAGGTTCATCTCCAATATGTTTTTCAGCTTTAAGAATTGCGTGACCTAAACCCAAAGGTTCTTTCTGCCTTATATAATGGATATCAGCCAAAGAAGAGATATTCTTCATTTGCTTCAATGTTCCCTCTTTTCCGCTCTTCTGCAAATAAAACTCAAGCTCTGGATTTGAATCAAAATAATCTTCTATTGCTCTTTTTCCTCTTCCTGTAATGATTATAATATCTTCGATGCCAGAATTTATGACCTCCTGCACCACATAATGGATTACAGGTTTGTCAATGATAGGCAACATTTCCTTTGGCATAGATTTTGTTGCGGGAAGGAACCTTGTTCCTAAACCCGCGGCAGGAATCACTGCTTTTCTTATTTTCATAATCTTATAGTGATAACTTTTATATACAACATAATACTTAATTAAACCCCAATACTGCCTTTCTTCGAGCAAATTTTATCAAAGCATAACAATTCAATCCCCTTTGTAATAATTTCCACCTTAAGCATAATCTTATTTTTTATTTTATATTACCAGCAAATCCCTTCATAAACCCGGGCTTCTTTTGCCTTCAAAAGTCTTCTCCCATCTATTACAACTTTTCCAGAATAATCAAGATTCTTAAATTCATCCCAGTCAGTAAGAATTAAAATCGCATCTGAATCCAAGACTTCTTCCGCAGAACAATATTTTAAATCAGGAAAGTGTTTTTTAAAATTCTCTATTGCTTTTGGATCATAAGCCTTTACACTCGCGCCTTCTTCCAACAATTTCCTGACAACAGGAATTGCCCTGCTTTCCCTCACATCATCAGTCTCACTTTTAAAAGCAAGACCAAGAATTCCAATATTCTTCTCTTTTAAATCAGGAACATGTTTTTTAAGAAGCTCAATCAATTTTAATGGTTGTCTCTCATTCAAACCTATTACTTCTTTTAGCAATTTTGACTCTTCGCCAATTTCATCTGCTTTTGCAATCAAAGCATTCACATCTTTAGGAAAACAGCTCCCTCCAAATCCAACACCTGCATTTAAAAATTTCCTTTCAATTCTGTCATCATATCCCATTCCATCCGCAACCTCATAGGTGTTTATCCCCAATTTTTTGCAGATATTCCCTATTTCATTTATAAATGAGACCTTTGTTGCAAGAAATGAATTGGAAGCATATTTAATCATCTCGGCTGTTTTAAGGTTTGTATATAGTTTTGGACAATCAAAATCCTTATATAATCTATCCAGAATTTCTTTGCTCTTTTCATCATAAAAACCAATAACAATCCTATCAGGCTTAAAAAAGTCCTCCAGAGCGCAACCTTCTTTCAGAAATTCAGGAGTCATTGCCAGACCAAAATCTTCTCCAATCTTTTTCCCGTTCTTTTCCAAAACAGGAATTAAACTTTCTGTTGTTCCCGGAACAACTGTGCTTTTTACAATAATCAATTTATAATTATCAAGAATGCTGGAAATATCGCCTGCCGCGTTTTCAATATATTTCATGTCCATGCTCCCGTCTTCTCTCGAAGGAGTCCCAACGCAGATAAATATGAGTTCACAATCTTTTAATTCCTCTATACTTGAAGTTGCGGTTAAATTGTCTTTTACTTCCTTTAATTTTTCCTCAAGACCCTTCTCATAAATTGGAGCTTCTCCCCGATTTATCATCTCAACTTTCTCTTTTTCAAGGTCAACACCAATAACTTTATTCCCCAAAGAAGCGAATCCAACGCCAGTTATAAGACCCACATATCCGAGACCGATTATTCCAATTTTCATAACTAGACTGAGAAAAATTTAAAATATTGATTCTGCAAGTTTTTCTATAATTTTATCAATTATCTTTGTGTATAATTCCTTTATTTCTCTTCCATTTTCTTTAAAATCATTTTGATTTTTTTCTTTAAGTCAGGCAAATCTTCCTTAACAACATCCCAAATTCTTTTAGTATCAACTCCAAAACCTTCTTTTTGTAACAATCAATTTGCAATGCAAAAAGAGGTGCCGTTTTTCAAAGAAAAACAACATATCCATGAATGAGTTTATCTCAGTTCCCATCAACTTGTTGAGCAAATCAATAAGTTCATTCAAAGTGTAATTGATCTGTGCCTAAATTGTAAATCCCAAATAATAATGGATTGTAGAATAAAAAACATTACAGACATAATGATTATGTTAAGTTATCGTAATTGAATTGTAATTGATTTTAATACTTTTA
>CAZLSF010000096.1:0-2852 GCA_964562245.1 uncultured archaeon
TTGATGAATTGTTTTTGCAGTTCCACCAATAAAATCCTTAATCTGAAGGATTTTTGGGTTAACTAACTCATCTTCAAAAGAAATGCCAACTATTAAAAATATTATTCGGTAATTTTAACTTAAATTTTGCTAAATCGGGTTATTTTAGCTGTTAGTTGCATATATGAATTAATTTAATTATTTAAATATGTTTTGTAACATTATGTTATGGAACATAAATTTATAAACCGGGAAAAAGAATTACAATGGCTGGAAGAATTATATAAAAAACAAGGAGCTCAGTTTGTAATTATCTACGGCAGGAGAAGAGTTGGAAAGACAGAATTAATAAAAAAATTTATAAAAAACAAGAAAAATCTATATTATCTCGCCTCAAAAGGAAATGAAACAGAACAATTATTCTACTTATCCGAGAAATGTTCGGATATTTTTAAAGAACCCTATTTAAAAGATAATCCTTTCAAAGAATGGCGCAGTTTTTTTAAATATTTACTTTCAAAAACAGGAAAGAAAAAACTTGTGCTGGTTATAGATGAATTTCCTTTTTTGATAAGCTCAAATAATGCAATACCTTCCATCATTCAAAAATATTGGGATGAAGAGTTAAGCAGAAAAAATATTTTCCTTGTTCTCCTTGGTTCTTCCATTTCAATGATGTATGACTATACCCTCTCTTACTCTTCTCCATTGTATGGAAGAAGAACAGGGCAGATAAGATTAAATACATTTAAATTTAAAGACTACAAAAAGTTTTTCATTAAAAAATCTATTGAAGATATTATCAAATTTTATTCTGTCACGGATGGATTGCCTTTCTATATCAACTTTCTCGATAAAACAAAAACAGTGGAAGAAAATATACTTCAAAATATTGCCTCTCCTGAAAGTATCTTATATGAAGAAGGAGAAATACTTGTTAAAGGAGAACTGGGTGATGTTCCAACATATTTTTCTATTCTTGATTCAATATCCACAGGCAAAACAAAAATTGGAGAAATTGCAAATTTTGTTGGTATGGATTCGCACAGTTTAACCAGATATATTAAGAAACTATTGCTGATAGAATTAATAAAAAAAGAAATATCAATAACAGAAAAAATTACTTCAAAAAAAGGCGTCTACAGATTAAGCGATAATTTTCTTAATTTTTGGTTTAGATTTATTTATCCCTCTAAAATAAGCGCTGATGGAAAAGATGCAGTAAAAAAGATGCTTGATAAGAATTTCAATTCTTACTTAGGTCCTGTTTTTGAAAAAGTATGCAAAGAATTCATAATAGATAATAAAAATAGATTGCCTTTTAGTTTCCAAAAAATAGGAAGATGGTGGCGCAAAGATAAAGAAATTGATTTAGTTGCTTTGAACGAGGAAACAAAAGAGATTGGATTTTTCGAAGTTAAATGGAAAAATCTTAAAGAAAAACAGATAGTGAAAATTCTCGAAGATTTAAAAGAGAAATCAAAATTTGTTGAGTGGAACCTAAATAACAGGCAAGAATTTTTTGGGGTAATAGCAAAGAAGATTGAGAATAAATCGAAATTAAGGAAACAAGGTTTTCTTGTATATGACTTAAAAGATTTTTAGGTTTTTATTCAATAACCTCAAATTGTTGAGTTTCCGAGGAAATATAAACTGCCTCTGTATTCCTGAGATTCCAGACCTCCCGGGATATTTATCCAGAAATATAAGCTTTCGTTTTCTCCACCTCTCAAACCCGAAGTAATTAAAGTATAATTCATTGTTATGCTGTTTGAAAGACTAAAATTGCTCTCATTGTACCATGTAACATTTCCTATTCCAATCTCATAAGTTACATTTTCACTTTCATAGCCGGGATTGTCTTGTGGCTCCAGATTTGTTCCTTTTATCCAAAGATTATCTATTAAATTGGAATTGCTGTGCGCCAGAATTAAATAATTGGAATTATTCAAAGCAGGATTCTGGTCTCCTGATGTTGACGGGGTAACAACACCAAAATTTACTTCATTAAATGAAAGCGACATTATTAATATTTTTGTTATTTCTATCTTTGTGGAATTTGTTGCATTCCCTATTGTTGAAGTATTAAATACAGCATCAAGTTCCCAGACTGAATTTAAATCTCCTGTTGAATTTATTGTCCAGTTCAAAACACACGATTCATTTTCATCCAGAGTCCCGCAACTCACAGGATTTTGCGAAGTTCCGTTTGAAGAATTTATAATATAAAAAGGCGTGTCTGAGGTTGTATTTACAGGCTTCCATTCAGAAGAAGATAAGTTATATCTCACCGTCCCATTCACCTCACCACAGTTTCCACTTCTACAGGTAACATTTGCTTTTAGAATAAATGTCTTGTTTTGACCCACTTTATATCCCCCATTGCTATCAGCATCTCCTTTTCCAGGTATTGAAGGGGGCAACATTAAATTTACTTCTAACCAAATTACTTCACCTCCACCGTAACCATCAAATTCTGTGACATTAAACCAAAAGTGTGTTGAATTTTCCTGCATATTGTAATCAGAAGAGTCATTAACTTCCCAGTTTGAACAATTACTTGAAGTAAAATTCCAATTTGTACAATGTAAAATACGTGTAATATTTAAATTATTTTTTGGAATTACTAATTCTGCATAATTATAACTAATATTTGAATCATCCATGGCATATATTGGGGTAATTGAAGCTACACCTGCGGGTTTATTTCCTATATAATTTTCAACTACTTGAGAAGTTATACTCAAATCTTTAGTGATATTTATATTTTTGATTGTTGTTTTTTGGATCCCGGAATTCAATGGTGTTAGCAGAACAATATCATAAAGTAAATCCCGCTCAACCACAGTTGTAATATTTCCCTGTCCTTCCTT
>CAZLSF010000097.1:0-2785 GCA_964562245.1 uncultured archaeon
CTTCAATAGTTAATTCCATTTTTATTTTTCTTTTCTTTTATTTTTTTTTTACTATAAATAAGATGTATTATCTTTTACCATAACCTATTTGTAATCATGAGTAATATATAATTTTCTAATAGACTTTTCATTGACGGAAACACAACACATAGTACAAAAATACAGGCTATTAAACTTATAATAGCAATAATAGTTTTATCCCCTTTCTCCATTTTAAATCTCCTTATTTTTCTCTTTTAAAATTTCTTTCCACCATGCATATATGGTCTATTGCAATTATATTTATGCTTAAGAACTATTGCTACTCCAAGGTTTAATCCTCATGCTTCTGCAAAGTCCATGATTCTTATTACAGTGTCAGCAAGTTCCTCTTCAAGATGTGAAATTTGAGGAACTTTCTCTGATTTTTTATCTCCTTCCCTCATGATTGCAGAGAGTTCAGAGAGTTCAGAGTGTATCAATGCAATCTTAACACCATCAAATTCTTTTCCAAAGTTTTTCCAGAATCCTTTTTCAACAGCGTTATTGTGTATAGCTTCTTGCATTTCTTGACAAGAATCAATGAAATATTTTTCAGATTTTGAGTTTAGCATGATTTCCCCGATTTTTTTATAAACTGTAAATTTTTCCATTTACCCATTCTTTTTGTTGAATTTTTTGATACAAATTCAATAAACAATCTTCAATATCTTGTCTGAATTTCAGATCTTTTGTTTCTCTGATTCCATCTGGCATACAAAATTTATTATCTTTTATTTTCTTAACTCTGATTTCAGAATAAAAATTAATATGAAATTTCAGGAAATTCATCATGGATTCTGCTTGTTTTTTAAATCCTGCAACTTTTGTATATGCAATAACATCAACAAGAGTTCTATCCAAAATCACAATATCATATTTTTGTATGGTAGTAAGAAGCTGTTGTAAATGATTTGCAAACAGCCATGCTTGAGACTCTTCTAAAGTTTCCCTGTTGATTGGAAAGGGACAAAAAGCTTCTAAATCAACCAAACAATGTACAGATTTGTTAGGGTGATTTATTTTTTGATTAATTGTTTCTTGCAAAGCTGAAGTTGTTTTTCCTGTACCGTGAGTTCCGGTGTAAGCTATTATTTTAGTTTTATTATATTTTGATGTTTCCTTCATATTTAGCATATTTGAACATATTTTTTCTTCAGCGCTATATTTTGGGGCTTCTAATGGCATATCTGAAATATCTCCTGAAATATTATTTTCTGTTTCTTTAATATTTAATACATTTGAACATATTCCTTTTTTAGTGTCTTCAATATTTTTTTATACAATTTAAAATTTGAAATTTTCCCCATTTCTGCATCTTCAAGAGAATTATATATTGAAAATTTACAAGTTGAAAAAGGAGGTTCAGGGTATTCCCACCTATCCCAATATTCTAATCCACCATCATTTGTCTCTTTTGTTTGTCCATTTGCATAAACACAAATAGGTGATTCTGGATCAGGGCTTTTCTTTTTAAAATATCTTAATTTGCCTTCGGGATAATGTTTATTAAACACTCTAATCAATTCATTTTGTTTTGGTAATTTCATTTAATTTTTCCTTTTTCTATTTTTAAGTATTTCTGGCCAACCAATCGCATGTATATATAATCCATTTCGATATTTTACATCAAAACTGATTATTCCTAATGTCAAAATATAAAATATAAACCATAATAGTAATATAATAATATTTATAATAAATTTCATTTTAGTTCTCCTTTTTAATTGGAATATAATCTATACAATATGGTACAATAGAATTATCATCTCTTGTCCCTGCACTACAATTTTGCATGTATGTTCCAGAATTATCATAATAGAGACATTTTATGTTATTGCAATTTACCTCTTGTGTTTTTTCTTTTGAATATGTAGCAAGATATTGTCCAATTTGCATTTTAGTCCCCTTTTATTTTTGATATGATTTTCTTTACTGCTTTTTTTGCGGCTCTTCGGCCATACGGCAATCCGCATTTAGGACAAAGACTATCTGGTTCTACTATTTGTGGTGGAGTGGTAATTAAAATTAATTCCCCAAATTCTGATGATTGTATAAGTTTTTTATAACAAACAGGACAGATTGCTACATTATCTACTTCAAACCCAAATGCAGGCATTTTTTATTCTCCGATTGTAAAAGGTTAATATTGATTAATAAAACAAATTAAATACTATCTATAATCCTACAAAACGCATAGCGCAACTATAAGAACAAAAAGCATATCTTCCATTAAAATACGCTTCAGATTCAGGAACAACCTTTCCACATTGATCACAAGTAATATTTCCATCATAAGGAATATACTCACCTAAACCTTTTGACGGGAATTGTTTTACTGTAGGATCAATAATATTCCCTTTTGAATCAACACACCACCAGTGTTGTTGACGTCCAAAAAGTGGGCAATCATAATAGCCCCGAACTGCTGTTAGAGAAGGGTCTGCTTTTACTGCCTTCTCAACATATTCTTTACACTTTCCCCTATACTTTTGATAATTTGTTTCCATATTCTTCCTTTAATAAGCATTTTCCAAAAAGTTAATTTCACTTGTATCCATTAAGCCATAGTCCCCTTGATTAGCAATGTCTTTTTCAAATCCTCCTTTGGCATACTTTTTGCAATTTTTACAGGGAATACAATCATAACCCAGGTATTTATCCATACATTCTTTCCTATATATACAATCTACTCTATTTAAATCTTGATATTTAATATTATTAAAATTCTTCTTTTTTTTCTTTTTCTTTTTCTTTTTTGATTGTT
>CAZLSF010000098.1:0-2692 GCA_964562245.1 uncultured archaeon
GATTACCAGTCTTGTCAGGTATGGTCACGTGTTGTAGGTTTTTACCGACCTGTTAATTCATTTAATAAAGGGAAAGTACAAGAGATGAAGATGAGAAAAAATTTTAAAGTTCCAGAAAAAGAAATGTTAAAAGTTGCATAATATCAATGTTTTTAATTATGTTACCGAAGTTTGTTTCGGCAACATAAAAGGTTGACAGGTAGTATTTAATTTGTTTTATTAACAAATATTAGCATAGCTAAAACAAAATTAAATTTTGACAAATACATATAAATGGTCGTGATTGGATTGAGCAAGACCTTAAACGGACATTGGAGTTAAGTGAGAATACTTAATGTTGATGGTGTCAATAATCGTTAATAAATATTAACCTTTTACAATCGGAGATTTACCATGGGTTGGCAAACAACACTACTACAATTATCACCTTTGATTATTGATTTAGCAAAAATCGCAGAAAAAGCATTTGAGCATAAGCCAAAATCAGGGGCAGAAAAGAAACAATTTGTATCTCAAGCTGCAAAAGATATTCTTGCAGGGGCAGGGCAAGTTACAACAGGTGGTGCACATGAAACTTTTGAAGTCATTGATAAAGTTGCACCGCCTTTGATTGACACTATTGCAGGATTTCTTTTTTCTAAACATGAACAAAAACCCCCTGTTGATGAATTACCTGTTGAAAAGAATAAAGAACATATTTTTAATGCAAATCATGCAGAGATGTTGCTAAGAAAGATGGAGAAAATTTAATGAAGAATGCTTGAAACGATAAATGAAATGGAGAAATATATCAAGTGGGCGGACACTCTATTTGATTTAATTTTATCGGAAGTGCAAAAAAATAGATTCACAAGTAAAATTATAGAAGAAAATATTTTAAGATGGAAACGACTAGTGAGAGAGCATGAATTTATCCATGAAAAGAAATAAAAATTGTTCCAATTGTGGACGATATAAAAAGAATTGCTTTTATCTAAATATAAAAAGATTGGCTGAAGAAAAACAGATATTTTGTCCTATGTGGACACCTGTTTTTTCTCAGCCTAATTTGAAAGAAAAAGTGATTGCAAAATTAATTAAGTACGGGTAATGGATTCTCTTCAAAATAAAATGTATAATATATTAGCATTATTTTCCCCCTTCTTTTGTGATTATTTTTACTTCCCCGTAAAAATCACCTTTAGAATGTTTACTTTTGCCTTCGAAACGAAAAAGCAATTCAGAAAATACTTCTGATATGTTAAAATAAATTGATTCAGTTCCATAACCATCTTTTACAATATATCCATTTTCTACTTTTCTAATTTGAAATATCATTTTTTTCTCCTTTAAAATTTCTTTCCACCATGCATATATGGTCTATTGCAATTAAATCTGTGTTTAAGAACTATTGCTACTCCGAGATTTAATCCTCGGGCTTCTGCAAAGTCCATGATTCTTATTACAGTGTCAGCAAGTTCCTCCTCAAGATGTGAAATTTGAGGGACTTTCTCTGATTTTTTATCTCCGTTTCGCATAACTTCAAGAGCTTCAGATAACTCTGAGTGCATCAATGCAATTTTTACACCGTCGAACTCTTTACCGGAATTTTCCCAGAATCCTTTTTCAACAGCGTTATTGTGTATTGCTTCTTGCATTTCTTGACAAGAATCAATGAAATATTTTTCAAATTTTGAGTTTAGCATAATTCCTCCTCTTTAAATTATTTCATCAGGTTCAGGGCATTCACCTTTTTGATATACGAAACAATCTTTACCGCATCCTCCGGCAATACCAACAGTCATACATTCTCCAGAATCAACAGGATAATTTCCTGAGGCTGCTAAAGCATTTGCAAACTGTTTTGATTCCTCTTCATTAGTTGGGGCAGAATTAAAAATTGCTCCTTGTCCAGTTAAATATTTTCCATATATTAATTCTTTTTCTTTTTTAGTCATTTTATTTTCTCCTATTTTTCTTTTGGCAGTCTAATCCGATTATCGAATCTATCCGGATTAATTTTAAGACTATTATAAATAGAAATGCAACCAAACATAACAGCTCCTAAATGATGCTTTTTTATTCCATATTTCTCTTTTGCAACTGGATCATAGTCTTCATGTTTAAACATAAAGGAGAACAAATGCCTGAGAATAGCAGCACACATTTTTAATACAGGAAATCCAAGTCTCCATGATTCTTTGAAATATTCTTGTAATCCTTCTTCGTATGCAGGTAAGAGCATCTCATTAATAAGATCATAGGGTATAAGACTAAGGTCAGGTTTTCTTTCTTCAGAGTCATGTTTAGGGGCTTCTAATGGTACATTTGAAATATCCCCAATTAATTCATTTGGTTTTGAAAATTTCATTTTATTCTCCTTTTTTAATTGGAATATAATCTATGCAATAAGGAACGATAGGATTATCATCTTTTGTCCCTATACAACAATTCTGCATATATTTTCCAGTATTGTCATAATAAGGGCATTTTATATTATTACAGTTTATTCCTTCTGCTTTTTCTTTTGAGTATGTATTAAGATATTGTCTAAGTTTCATTTTAACTCTCCTTTCAATTAAAAATTCTTTTTTCTAACTCCTCAAACGTCATTTCTTTTAATTCTTTCTTTTTACGTTTTTTCCGAGCTTTTATAACATAATCCGGAGTTTTCGGCTTCAAACCACGTTCTTTTCTCCTTAATTTCCGTTGA
>CAZLSF010000099.1:0-2655 GCA_964562245.1 uncultured archaeon
TACAAATGATGTAAGTAAGGCAAAAAATTTATTTTTTATAAAATATTTAGATATAAAATAGATTATGATAATCCCAAAGATCCCAAATAAAGCTCCTGGAAATCTTGTAGAGAATTCACTGACGCCTAACAGTTTATATGATGCCGCTACAGTTAAAGTATAAGGCCAGGCTCTAATATAATTACAATAAGGATTATTACTGATACACTCAGTATTTTTTCCGGATGTATCTAATATCCAATCCCACATATAAAAATCACCTTCATTAATAAAATTATATGCTACTGAGTTTACGAAAAGTTCGTCATCACGCATGTTATAGTCTCCAAGTCCGTACAGCATAGTACTTGATCCAATCAGAACAATCAAAATCAACCCAACAACATACCACCAACCCTCTTTATACATCCACTTAACAATATTTTTCAAAACAGGAATCTTATTTATTCTTGGATATCGCTTTGAAAATTCCTTTTTCCTTTTTTGTTCTTGTTTTTCTTCTTCTATAGACTCTTTTTCAATCTTTGTCAGTACTTCCCTGTTCTGCCAAAAAGTGATTGCGCCAAGTAAAACTGTTAAAACAAATAAATTGGTTTTGAATTCTTCTAAAAATGAAAGATAAACAGAGAGGGATTCAATTTCGAGAACTGCAATTATCACTAAAAAGATCAGGAAAAGATATTTTATTAAACTACCAAGTTTTTCAGTATTTTTTTCAAATTTAAAATAAATTATCAAAGCAGGAATATCAAACAAAAGAACAATAAGGAAGAACAAATTAAGATTTAGATACAAGTTAATTAAAAATAAGTTTGTAATTTTTAATATTAAAAATAGAACATAAAATAAACTCAGATTTCTTGCAACAAGATAAAAAATATCTTTGTATTTTTTCAAATTGTTTTCCAGAAATTTTCCTAAAAAATTGAATTTTCTATTCATTTTTTCTTCACCCTCCTGAATTCGTATTTTTGCTTTTTCACTTTAACTTTTTTATTTCTTACTTTGAATTCAATATATGAAACTATTAGGACTGCGCCAATTATACAACTGAGGAAAATACAGTTGAAAGTAAAAGAAAATAAAAAAGAGTTTTCACACCCCATGTAAAGTGCTTTAATCTCTTCTTCTGTTAATATTTTATTATATACTTTGATTTCATCTAATTTACCATTTAAAGCCCTGTTTTTTGCTCCATCCCACCCAAGTATTACAGTTCTTGAATCTAAATAATGTTCCATTGTCACTTCTTTTTCTCCTTTTAACTCACTGTTAACATAAACTTTTTCAGTTGTTCCATCATAAGTTATTACAAGATGGTTCCATTTACCTATATAATCACTTGATATTGTGTCTAAATTAAATCCTTGTCGGTGATTTCCATCTATTAGAAAAGCCAAGTTAGTTCCATTTCTATTAAATCTAATACTTGGTGCATCATCATTTCTCCAGAAGATATAATTAAACGTATTATTTTCTGGGAACTCATCGATGTAAACCCACAAACTTATTGTATAATTTTTATCAGTGAAAGGTGTTTGCCATTTTTCCAAATCAACATAATCGTCAACTCCATCAAATTCCAACCCCAACCCTTTTTTGCCAACAGCCCATCTTGGATTTCCATGAATTGTTCCATTATTTCCGAAAGAACTATTATCATGAGTAATATTTCCATTTCCTTCTTCAAAGTTTAGGTATAAAACCAAACCTTCGTTCAAATCTTTTTTATTAAAGAAAGAATCAAAAAAGTTGCCTAAACCGTAAATTATATTTCCTGTTATTGAGGATTTAGTCGCCGTATTATTTTTATCATCATTTATTCTCTCAGTTTTTGGTATCTCTGTACTATAATTGATCTCATAAATATTGTTGCTATTTGATTTTATCTTTGGAATTATAAAAGATATTGTTGAATTAGTAAGATTTAAGTTTGTCAGATTTTCAGAACTTTCTAAAGTATTATTTTTTATTGTTAAATTGATTTTAAAAACAACAGGAATATCAAAAAAGTCAAAGTTTGCTGTGTTGTTTACAATAATTTTTTGTATCCAGAATTGAGTATTATTAATAGTCTTGGACTTTTTGGGTTCGGATATTTCATAACTTATTTTATTTGTAGAAAAATAATCCCACACCATCGCTTTTTCATTAAGCAAAAAAGCTTTTGTGTTAACAACATATTTTTCAATTTTATCCCCTTTCTGGTCTTTAAAACCTTTCAGATTTGTCAAAACCCAGTCATAATTTCCGTAATCTTCCAGGCAATTAGGTCCTGTTATCAATGGATGATAATCCCGAATACGGCTTAAATTTGTTTCTACAGAAAGATCAGGATTGTTAAAAATTACTATTATTCCATTCTTTTTTTCATTATAAGGTATTTTAAACAAAAGAGAATTTTTAACAGAACCATTTGATGCATAAGGACTTAAATATATTTCTTCCTCAACATCAAAAGAACCCCTGCACACAGTTATGCCTCCGGGCGAATCAATTCCTCCGTTAATATCTTTTCTGTCCGGACATCCTTCATAAGTTCCCGCAGAAAATACACATTCATTATCTCCGCTAAAATTGCCTTCATTCCGACAAACAAAAACAAAATTTATCTCATCATCTTTTTCAGTGGAAATTCTGTCTATTGCCAAAAAA
>CAZLSF010000100.1:0-2621 GCA_964562245.1 uncultured archaeon
GCAACAGGACCGATATAAGCAAAAGTTGGAATAGCCAATAAATAAGCTATGCATAAAAATGCAATCAAAAAGCCTGTTTTCATAAAAGATATATTTTCTTTAATTATATTAAATAGATTGACCATAAATAATATGATGTACTTTTTTATAACTACTTGCAGAAAATAATAATTATCCTTTAGTAATTCTATTTGTATTTTTTATAAAGGATGATAACTGCAAGTAACATTGTAAACAAAAATTGATTCAGGAGATATAACTGAAGAATTGCCTTTAACGCAAAAAGAATCTTGAATTTTATATCTACCCCCAGATAATTTATATTTACAGTGAAAAAATAATCTCCGGGCTGAATATCTTCAGGCAAATCCAATTTCAAAACATTTGTCCTCTCATTCTCAAAATAAATTGTGGTTGTTTTTTCAGAAATTATTTTATCATTCTCTATTGAATAAGAAATCAATATACCGCTCCTGACCCTGTATAATTCAGGTTTTCAATAATAAGAATGCTTATTATTGTTTCCCGGGCTCATATTCATTCTTGTCTATCTCAAGATTGCAGGATAAAGAAGCCATACATATTTGAGGCAATAGCAGAAAAATTGCAAACAATGGAATTTTCATCTTATTCATATATTATTCTAAAATAAATCACTAACTTAAGATTAAATTGTTTGTTTATTTTGTGTACCTATAAGTTATACCTATATGGATACCTATTGAGTATATCTTATTAGTATACCTTAGATGGATACCTTAGATGGATGCCTTAAATGGATACCTTTAAATTGCTTTCTTTTCACCGTTCAAATAGCAAAGTTTTGCAATTCCTATTTTCCTTATCTTTATTGTTCCTCTTCCTTCCAGCCTGTAGATATATTTTGTTATTGTGTGTCTGTGGAGATTTAGATTATCCGCTATCTCAGAGATTGTAATTCCCTCTGTGTCTTTTTTTAATAACCCAAGAATCTTTTCTTCAATTTCCATATTATTTTTTCCTGAACATGGATATCAGGTTTAACAGGATTAATATCCCGACCAACAAATAAATACCATATTCCTCTAAAAATCCCTGTTTCTGCTCTCCTTCTATTTCAAAAGTTTCTGTTGATAAAGCCTCTCTTCCTGTGTAACTCACAAAAGATTCAAAAATATATTTTCCAGGCTCTATATCTTTTGGTGTTTCCAACTGGAGGAGTTTTTCCTTTTGCTCAACAACAGCAATCGTCTCGCTCTTTTCTGTTATTACCTTTCCCTCAAAAGTCTTTATTGCGTAATTTGAAAACACATCAACTTTTGCTCTCGGACCTCCCACATTCAGGATTCTTAATAAAGTTTTTACTGGTTCTCCCGCCTGGATTTTCTTTGTCAAGATTTCTATGATAACATCAAAGCTCGGCACATTTGCATCAGCGTACATTTCTGTCCTGATGTTTTTCTTATATATTGGATCATAACCTGAAATTATTGCTGGAAGATCCCATTGTCCGCCTCCAAGAACCATGAAGGTATAATTGATAATTATGGATTCATTATCCTGTAGATAACCAGGCCAGATGCCTGCTGCTGCGGAGAAATTGTAAATATAGGCGGTTCCCTGATAACCGCCCGGTAAAATTACGCTTGAAATAGTGACATTATAATTTGTGTTATTATACAGTTGATGATAAGTTCCGTTGTACCAATAAACAGTCAGATTATGAATAGTAGCTCCCTCAGGAAGGTAATCTGTAAAAATTATGTTGCTTAAATTTCCTCCAATTGCTTTAACTACAATTTCCGCTGAGAGATTCTGCGGGTTTGCCAGATCAATATCGATTGTCTTGTATCCTCTCAAAACAACTTCCGCAACTGAAATTGTTGTGTTTATTGTCCTGTTTTTTGAGTTTGAATTTATATCTGTAATATTTCCGAAAGTATATGTTGTCCGGTTTTCGTCTGGATTGAGTTTTGAAGAATTCATCAGATAATTTAAAATAATTGTGTCATTTACTTCAAGGTAATTTCCAAAACACAAACTTGTGTTTGAACAGTTAATTATTATTTGGGTGTTATTTTCTCCGGGCAGGTCATTTATTGTTATTGTAACATTTTCTGTAACATCTGTTTCTGAGTATGGGTTGTATTTCTTCAATTTTACAATTATTGAATCATTGTCAAGAGAGAAATCCCATGGAACTTCGTCTGTTAAACTGAAACTTAATATATTTGAGGAACTTTTGTTTATTTTAAGGTTTGTTGTTGTGTTTACCTGTTCTACTTCATATGCAACAAGCAAATCAGGACTGAAAGTCTTTGATAAATACAAATCAAGAGTTGAAATTGTGAAATTTGCTGAATCACTTCCGATGTTTCCTGCTGTGTCATTTGCGTATACAGTTATATTATGCTGACCCTCGGTTAAATCAGTTAAAGTTATGTTATTGCAATCAGTTAGAGTTATATTATTATTTCCATCCAGAGAATACCCGCACCATGAAATATTATTTAAATCCGTTGCTGTGTAATTTAAATCCACTGAGGTTGTTGCATAGGTCGTGTTTTCCGGGGAGTAAATTGTTATATTTGGAGGGATTGTGTCTATTGTAATTTCTCTTATTTCAGATTGATTTGTAAATC